>JAHAZN010000017.1 GCA_018385335.1 Prevotella sp. | reverse complement strand
TTATTGCAAGCAACAACAATGCTGCCCCTCGACTTGCATGTGTTAAGCCTGTAGCTAGCGTTCATCCTGAGCCAGGATCAAACTCTTCATTGTAAAATATCTGTTTCCTTCTATCACAATCACTAATAAAAAAAGGAATGTGAAAGAAAAGTAAAATCTCTGTCACAGAACGCTTCCGAATGTCGTCAAGAATCAAAGGAAATAAACTCTAAAAAGTTTCCCGCATCACTCCACAATAAGTAAAGCAACACAGGGACGGTTCGTTTCTTCTACCCAACTGATAACACACAAATGTGAACCAGTCGCTTCTTGTACTACTACTTCTCTGTTTATGTAATTCTTTCAAAGAACTCTTTCTTAGGTGCCACTCGCTGTTTTTTTCAGCGGCAGCGAATGCAAAGGTACGTACTTTCCAAATACCCACCAAATATTTCTTCGATTTTTTTGCAAAAACAAGTGATTTTCCCTTGTTTTTTCCCCATTTTTATGCTAAAAGAAGACATTTTGAGGCAGATTTTCAGATGAAACACGTCATTTTTTTGAGCCCAAACAAGCGCCATATAAGCCCCACCGCTACCTCGACGACAAAAGTCACCATTATCCCAAACAATTCTTATAAGGAATGAAAAAAGAATTAAAGTAGCATTATGTTCATTGAAATACCCATTGTACTTTATATATAATAAGGTGAACAAAATATTGCGCCACCCTACCCTATCAGTTTTTCTATCGACAGCAGTACCGACCAGTTCGCTGCAAGCAAGATGATACAACTTTATTATATACACTCATCTAATGTTATAACAAAACATCTTAACCCCTTCAGACTTATCCCGAAAGGCGTTTTACAGATGGAAAAAGCATGTAAAGTGTAGATAATACACCTTTATTCAAAAAAAACGTTGATTTTTATTGCTGTTTCGGAATATTATTGTAATTTTACACGCAAAAAGACAATCTTTATCATCAACTAAAAAAAATTCTGACTAATGAAAAACCTAAAATTATCCTGTTTGGGATTTGGCATTGCTGCTACCTTATTATCAGCATGTTCTTCAGGCAACCAGTCAACGACAACCGTATCAGGATTAAATCCTGCTGCTTTTGACTCCACCATCAATGGGAAAAAGACTGCACTCTACACGTTAAAGAACAACAATGGCATGGAGGTATGTATCACCAACTTTGGTGGTCGTGTGGTCTCCCTTGTTGTTCCCGACAAGAACGGCCAGCCCACCGATGTTGTATTAGGATATGACAACATCGCACAGTATGCCGACATCAAAAACTCCCCCAGCGACTACGGTTCCTCTGTAGGCCGTTACGCCAACCGTCTGAATCAGGGAAAGATTACTGTAGCAGGCAAAGAGTATCAGTTGCCTCAGAACAATTTCGGCCACTGTCTTCATGGCGGTCCTACAGGTTGGATGTATCAAGTATATGATGCGGAACAACTTAACGACTCTACGTTAAAGCTTACCATTGTGTCTCCCGACGGCGACAACGGATTCCCTGGCACAGTGACAGCCACCACCACCTACACAGTATTGAGCAACAACACGCTTGATATTGTATGGGAAGCAACCACAGATCAGGAGACCATCATCAATATGACCAATCACAACTATTACAACCTCAACGGCGACCTGTCTAAGGAGGGTATGAACATGGTGCTCTATGTGAATGCCGACAACTTCACTCCAGCCGACTCCACCTATATGACCACAGGTGAGATTAAGTCTGTAGAAGGCACCCCGATGGATTTCCGCAAGGCCCACGCTATTGAAGAGACCATCAACGACACCATCTTCGACCAGATAAAAAATGCAACCGGCTACGATCACAACTGGTGTCTGAACACTTATAAGGATGGCAAAGGTGATGACACTCAGGTATGTGCAAGTCTCTACTCTCCCATCACTGGTATCTTCATGGAGATGTTTACCAACGAGCCTGGTGTTCAGGTATATACCGGTAATTTCCAGGGAACAGGAATAGCGTGCAAGCATGGTGTTAAATATCCCAAGCATGTGTCAGTTTGCTTAGAGAGCCAGAAATATCCTGATTCTCCCAACAAGAAAGACTGGCCTCAGCCCTATTTGAAACCAGGTGAGAAATATTACAGTCATGCTGCCTATAAGTTCTCTATCAAATAAATTAGATAATTCCCAATAGACAGTGATAGACTACAATCAATATCTTTCACAAAAAGAATACAATCTCTACTAACCTTATAATTTAGATTTACTATATGGAATTTTTAGACTGGCTTGTCATTGGAGTGTTCTGCGTAGCACTCATTGGCATTGTGGTATGGGTTATTAGCCAAAAGAACAATAACTCAGCCGATTATTTCTTGGGTGGTCGCGATGCGACATGGATAGCTATTGGAGCCTCTATTTTTGCTTCAAACATCGGTAGTGAGCACCTCATTGGACTTGCAGGTGCTGGAGCCTCCAGCGGTATGGCGATGGCCCACTGGGAGATTCAAGGCTGGATGATTCTTATCTTAGCTTGGGTTTTCGTTCCGTTCTACTCCCGTTCGATGGTATATACGATGCCTGAGTTTTTGGAGCGTCGTTATAACAAGGAGAGCCGCACCATTCTTTCTATGATCTCCCTCATCAGTTATGTGCTGACCAAGGTAGCAGTAACCGTATATGCTGGAGGACTTGTGTTCCAGCAAGTATTTGGTATCAAGGAACTTTGGGGTATCGACTTCTTCTGGATTGCTGCTATTGGTTTGGTGATTATCACCGCCATCTATACAATCTTTGGTGGAATGAAGTCAGTTCTTTACACCTCTGTACTTCAGACCCCCATTCTTCTTCTCGGTTCTCTTATCATCCTTGTTCTCGGATTCCGCGAGCTTGGAGGTTGGGACGAGATGATGACCATCTGTGGTGCAGTGACTGTTAATGACTATGGCAACACCATGACCGAGCTTATCCGCAACAACAACGACCCCAACTTCCCTTGGTTGGGTGCCTTGGTAGGTTCTGCCATCATCGGTTTTTGGTACTGGTGTACCGACCAGTTTATCGTTCAGCGTGTACTCTCTGGCAAGAATGAGAGAGAAGCTCGTCGTGGTACCATCTTCGGTGCTTATCTCAAGCTTCTTCCCGTATTCCTTTTCTTGATTCCAGGTATGATTGCCTTTGCCCTTCATCAGAAGTATATCGGTGCAGGCGGTGAGGGTTATCTTCCCTTGCTTGCCAATGGCAATCCCAATGCCGACGCCGCCTTCCCCACTTTGGTAGCCAAGTTGCTTCCTGCAGGAGTGAAAGGTCTGGTAGTATGTGGTATTCTCGCCGCTCTGATGAGTTCATTGGCCTCTCTGTTCAACTCATCTGCCATGTTGTTCACCATCGATTTCTACAAGCGTTTCCGTCCGGACACACCAGAGAAGAAGCTCGTTTTGATAGGTCAGGCAGCCACAGTAGTTATTGTGGTTCTTGGTATTCTCTGGATTCCCATCATGCGTAGTGTAGGTGATGTACTCTACACCTATCTGCAGGATGTTCAGTCTGTTCTTGCTCCCGGTATTGCCGCCGCCTTCCTGCTGGGTGTATGTTGGAAGCGCACCTCAGCCCAAGGAGGTATGTGGGGACTTATCAGCGGTATGGTGATAGGTTTAACCCGTTTAGGTGCCAAGGTATATTACAGCAATGTGTCCGATGCCAGCGACAGTTTGTTCAAGTACGTCTTCTATGACCTCAACTGGTTGTTCTTCTGTGGTTGGATGTTCCTTGTATGTATCATCATTGTTATTATCGTGAGCTTATCTACGGAGGCTCCTGCGCCTAGTAAGATTCAGGGATTGGTCTTCGGCACCTCCACTCCCGAGCAGCGTGCTGCAACGCGCGCCAGCTGGGATAAATGGGATGTGATTCACACAGTCATCATCCTCACCCTTACAGTGGCATTCTATATCTATTTCTGGTAAACGATGACGGGCTATTATCAAGAATATTCCAAATTTCTGGTTGCCGTTGACTGCATCATCTTCGGTTTCGACAAAGGAGAGTTGCGTGTACTCATCGGTAAGCGAAAGCTCAATCCTGGCTGCGGACAAAGATCGCTTTACGGCGGCTTTGTCCGCGAGGACGAGAGCATAGAAGAGGCTGCCAATCGCGTACTCTATCAGTTAACGGGTCTCGACCATATCTTCATGCGACAGGTGGGAGCCTTTGGCAATGTGAACCGCGACCCAGGCGAGCGAGTGATTTCTATCGCCTATTATGCGCTCATCAATGTCAACGACTACTCACAGAGTCTTCAGAAACAGCATGAGGTGGAATGGGTAAACATCAACGAAATTCCCACCCTCTATTCCGACCATAATCTCATGGTGAAGAAGGCGCGCAAGATGATGAAGGAAAAGATTTCTCGTGAGCCCATCAGCTTCAACCTCCTCCCAGAGCTCTTTACCCTCACTCAGCTCCAACGTCTCTATGAGGCAGTTAACGGTGAGATAGTAGATAAGCGCAATTTCAGGAAACGTATCAAGGAGATGGATTTTATCGAGAAGACCAACAAAATAGATAAGACAGGGTCAAAACGAGGAGCCTATCTCTATCGTTTCAACAAGACGACTTATGAGGAAGACCCCAATTTCAAGCTCTAATCCTCTCAAGTCTTTCAAATGAACAGAATTATTTATCAATTAACTCCCTAATATTATGTTAGAAGAATTAAAAGAAAAAGTGTTTCGTGCCAACCTCGACTTAGTACGACACAATCTTGTCATATTCACCTGGGGCAACGTCTCAGGCATCGACCGTGAGAAAGGTCTTGTTGTCATCAAGCCCTCAGGTGTGAGCTACGACGCTATGAAAGCCAGCGATATGGTGGTTGTTGACCTCGAGACAGGCAAAGTAGTAGAAGGCGATCTCAATCCCTCTTCCGACACCCCCACCCACCTTGTGCTCTACCGCACCTTCCCCGAGATAGGGGGTGTGGTTCACACCCACTCTACCTATGCCACAGCATGGGCACAGGCAGGCAAGGACATCCCTAATATCGGTACCACCCATGCCGACTATTTCCATGATGAGATTCCATGCACCGATGATATGACCGAATCAGAGGTGAAAGGCGACTACGAGTTGGAGACAGGTAATGTGATAGTGAAGCGCATCAAGGCTGGCAACATCAACCCCGTTCACACTCCAGGCGTTTTGGTGAAGAACCATGGTCCATTCTCATGGGGCAAGGACGCCGACAATGCCGTATATAATGCCGTAGTGATGGAGCAGGTGGCCAAGATGGCCTTTGTCTCCTTCAGTGTCAATCCCGACACTACGATGAACCCACTTCTCATTGAGAAGCATTTCAGTCGCAAGCATGGTCCCAACGCCTATTATGGCCAGAAAAAGAAGCACTAATGCAGCGAGCATCCTCATAACCGGATTAAAACATTATTAGAAGACAATAAAAACATTTACAACAATCTAAAATAGAATTATGATTAAGGCATTTGAAAATTTGGAAGTATGGTTTGTCACTGGAGCCCAACTTCTCTATGGAGGAGATGCTGTGGTGGCTGTTGACGGACACTCAAAAGAGATGGTGGCAGGTCTCAACGATTCTGGTCGTCTGCCTATCAAAGTAGTATATAAAGGCACTGCCAACTCATCAGCAGAGGTAGAGGCCATCATGAAAGCCTCCAACAACGATGAGAAGTGTGTGGGTATCATCACCTGGATGCACACCTTCTCTCCTGCCAAGATGTGGATCAAAGGTCTTCAGGCTTTGCAGAAGCCCCTCCTCCACCTCCACACCCAGTATAATGCAGAGATTCCATGGGACACCATTGACATGGACTTTATGAACCTCAACCAGTCGGCTCATGGCGACATTGAGTTTGGTCATATCTGCAGCCGTATGCGCATTCCCCGCAAGGTCGTAGTAGGGTACTGGAAGAGCGAAGCCGTTCAGAATCAGATTGCCGTTTGGTCGCGCGTAGCAGCCGCTGTTGCCGATGCCCATAATGTGCGCTGTCTGATGTTTGGTATGAATATGAACAACGTTGCCGTGACCGATGGCGACCGCGTTGAGTTTGAGCAGCGTCTTGGCTATCATGTCGATTATTATCCCGTTTCTAACCTGATGGAGTATTGGAAACAGGTTACTGATGCAGAAGCAGATGCACTCATTGAAGAATACAAGCAAGCCTACACCATCAAGATTGACGAGACCGGTGAAGAGGTTTACTGGGAGAAGGTGAGAAACTCTGCCAAGGCAGAGATTGCCATCCGTCGCGTACTGAAGGAAGAGGGTGCCACCGCGTTCACCACCAACTTCGACGATCTTGGAGAGGCCGATATCAACGACCCCCACTTCATTGGTTTCGATGAGATTCCCGGTCTTGCCTCCCAGCGTCTCATGGCTGAGGGTATAGGTTTCGGTGCCGAGGGCGACTGGAAGACCGCCTGTCTCTATCGCTCATTATGGGTGATGAACCAAGGGTTAGCCAAGGGTTGTTCGTTCCTCGAAGATTACACCCTCAACTTTGCTGACGACTGCACATCCAGTCTCCAGAGTCATATGCTTGAGGTTTGTCCTCTCATCGCTGTCAACAAGCCCACACTCGAGGTTCATTTCCTCGGTATCGGTATCCGTAAGCAGCCCACCGCCCGTCTGGTGTTCACCTCCAAGACAGGTGCTGGTATCAAGGCTACCATCGTTGACCTTGGCAATCGTTTCCGCCTCATCACCAGCGAAGTGGAGTGCATCGAGCCCAAGCCCATGCCCAAGCTCCCCGTGGCTTCCGCTCTCTGGGTGCCCCAGCCCACCTTCGAGATAGGTGCTGGCGCATGGATTCTTGCCGGTGGTACCCACCACAGCGCCTTCTCCTATGATGTGACGACAGAGTACTGGGAAGATTTTGCCGAGATGGTAGGCATTGAATATGTCAACATCGACAAAGACACCACCATCAGCAACTTCAAGACTCAGCTTCGCAACAATGAGGTTTATTATATGCTCAACAAAGCATTGAAGTGATTTTGTCAGATAACAAATAGCATGTAATATCACTCCAGGGGAGTCCTCTCGCAGGATCCTTCCCTGGAGTTAAAACCACCAATCATATATGACTCCAAAAGAAACGATTCAACAGGGTAAGGCCATTCTCGGCATTGAGTTTGGTTCTACACGTATCAAGGCCGTGCTCATTGATGAAGCTAACATCCCCATTGCCCAGGGCAGTCACGAGTGGGAGAATCAGCTTGTCGATGGTCTTTGGACCTACAGCATCGATGCCATCTGGTATGGTCTTCAAGACTGCTATGCCGACCTTCGCAAGGACGTGTTGTCACACTACGATTGTGAGATAGAGACACTGTCAGCCATCGGTTTCTCAGCCATGATGCACGGCTATATGGCATTCAACAAAGAAGAGAAGATTCTTGTGCCCTTCCGCACATGGCGCAACACCAACACAGGCAAGGCAGCAGCCGAACTCTCCGAACTCTTTGTCTATAACATCCCTCTCCGCTGGAGCATCTCTCACCTCTATCAGTGTATCCTCGACAACGAGGAACATGTGAGCGACATCGACTTCATCACCACACTGGCAGGTTACATCCACTGGCAGGTGACGGGCGAGAAGGTGCTGGGTATCGGCGATGCATCGGGTATGATCCCCATCGATCCCAAGACACGCAACTACGATGCCACGATGGTTGAGAAATTCAATAAATTAGTGGCTCCCAAAGGTTATCCCTGGAAACTCGAAGATATCCTTCCCAAGGTGCTCATTGCAGGCGAGAATGCCGGATTCCTCACCCCCGAGGGTGCTGGTCGTCTCGACATCTCCGGCCATCTGAAGGCAGGCATCCCCGTATGTCCTCCCGAAGGCGATGCCGGCACAGGTATGGTAGCCACCAATGCCGTGAAGCAGCGCACGGGCAATGTGTCAGCAGGCACCTCATCGTTCTCGATGATTGTTCTTGAGAAAGAGCTGTCTAAGCCATATGAGATGATAGACATGGTGACCACTCCCGACGGTAGTCTTGTGGCTATGGTGCATTGCAACAACTGCACCAGCGACCTCAATGCATGGGTCAACATATTCAAGCAGTATAACGAGCTGATGGGCATACCTGTAGATATGAATGAGATCTACGGCAAGCTCTACAACAACGCCCTCACAGGTGACACCGACTGTGGTGGTCTCATCGCCTACAACTATTTCTCAGGCGAGCCAGTCACTGGTCTCTCCGAGGGTCGTCCCCTCTTTGTGCGCTCATCCACCGACAAGTTTACATTGGCCAACTTCATGCGTGCCAATCTCTATGCCTCTGTGGGTGTACTGAAGATGGGCAACGACATCCTTTTCAATGAAGAGAAGGTGAAGGTGGAACGCATCACAGGCCACGGCGGATTATTCAAGACCAGGGGTGTGGGTCAGCGAGTGCTGGCAGCAGCCATCAACTCCCCCATCTCTGTGATGGAGACAGCAGGCGAAGGTGGTGCATGGGGTATTGCCCTCCTTGGAGCTTATCTCGTCAACAACAGCGAAGCCAAGCCCCTTTCCGGGTGGTTGGAAGATTGCGTCTTTGCAGGCAACACAGGCGAAGAGATTTCGCCTACAGCCGAAGATGTGGCAGGATTCAACAGCTGGATAGAAAACTACAAGCGCGGATTGGCCATTGAACAAGCAGCAGTAACAAACAAACAATAACTCAATATCAATTATTTATTATGAATAACAAAAGTCTCATGAACAAGGCAGCCGATAACATCCGTATCCTTGCTGCCTCGGCTGTAGAAAAAGCTAAGAGTGGTCACCCCGGAGGAGCTATGGGTGGTGCCGACTTCATCAACGTGCTCTATAGCGAGTATCTCAAGTACGACCCCGAGCATCCCGAGTGGGTTGGTCGCGACCGCTTCTTCCTCGATCCAGGTCACATGGCTCCCATGCTCTACTCTCAGCTCACACTTATCGGTAAGTTTAGCCTCGACGAGTTGTCTCAGCTCCGTCAGTGGGGTTCTCCCACCACGGGACACCCAGAGTTTGAGATTGCCCGTGGCATCGAGAACACCTCTGGTCCTCTCGGTCAGGGTCATGTGTTTGCTGTAGGTGCTGCTATCGCCGCCAAGTTCTTAGCTGCCCACACAGGCAACCCCACCTTTAGCAAGGAGACCATCTACGCCTATATCTCTGATGGAGGTATCCAGGAGGAGATTTCCCAGGGTGCAGCTCGCATTGCCTCTGTTCTCGGTCTCGACAACCTCATCATGTTCTACGACTGCAACGACATCCAGCTCTCTACAGAGACCAAGGAGGTAATGAACGAGGACACCGCCGCCAAATATCGTGCTTTAGGTTGGGAAGTGTTTGAGATTAACGGTAATGATGTTGACCAGATTCGTGAGGCCCTCGACAAGGCTAAGAAGGTTGAAGGCAAACCCGCCCTCATCATCGGTAAATGTATCATGGGCAAGGGTGCGCTGAAGGCTGATGGCTCTTCCTACGAGGCCAACTGCAAGACCCACGGAGCACCCCTCGGTGGCGACGCCTTCGTCAACACCATCAAGCATCTCGGCGGCGACCCGGAGAATCCATTCCAGATTTTCCCCGAGGTGAAGGAACTCTATGCCAAGCGTGCTGAAGAGCTCAAGGCCATCTGCGCCGAGCGCTATGCCGAGGAGAAAGCATGGGCCGATGCCAACCCCGCGAAGGCTGCCCAGCAGGCTGACTGGTTCAGCGGCAAGGCTCCCAAGATTGATTGGAGCAAGTGCGTACAGAAGGATAACGACGCCACACGTAACGCCTCGGCTGCCTGTCTGAGCGTATTGGCACAGCAGGTTCCCAACATGATCTGCGCTTCTGCCGACCTCTCCAACTCCGACAAGACCGATGGTTTCCTCAAGCAGACCAAGGCGCTTGTAAAGGGCGACTTCAGCGGTGCATTCTTCCAGGCTGGTGTTGCAGAGCTTACCATGGCTTGCTGCTGCATCGGTATGGCACTCCACGGCGGTGTTATTCCCGCTTGCGGCACCTTCTTCGTCTTCTCCGACTATATGAAGCCCGCCGTTCGTATGGCCGCCCTCATGCAGCTGCCGGTGAAGTTCATCTGGACCCACGACGCCTTCCGTGTCGGTGAGGACGGACCTACCCATGAGCCCGTAGAGCAGGAAGCTCAGATTCGCTTGATGGAGAAACTGAAGAACCATGCCGGCAAGAACTCTTGCCTTGTGCTCCGTCCTGCCGACGCCAAGGAGACCACAGTAGCCTGGGCCATGGCAATGGAGAACACCGACACACCCACCGCTCTCATCTTCAGCCGTCAGAACATCAACAACCTGCCCGAAGGCAACGACTACGAGCAGGCACGCAAGGGTGGTTACATCGTAGCCGGCTCTGATGAGAATCCCGACGTAGTGCTTGTAGCCACCGGTTCAGAGGTGTCAACCCTCGTCAGCGGAGCCGAGCTGTTGCGCAAGGATGGTGTGAAGGTGCGCATCGTGAGCGTTCCTTCCGAGGGTCTGTTCCGCACCCAGTGTGTCGACTATCAGCAGAGCGTTGTTCCTGCTGGAGCCAAGGTGTTCGGCATGACCGCCGGTCTGCCCGTCAACCTCCAGGGTTTCCTCATCGGTGCTGCTCCAGAGTCTAAGGTGTGGGGGCTTGAGAGCTTCGGCTTCTCTGCTCCCTACAAGGTGCTCGACGAGAAACTGGGCTACACAGGCGAGAATGTCTACAAGCAGGTGAAGGCCATGCTTTGAATTCCATTGGTATCATCCACTAATAATCATTCATTATGATGGATATCAAGACTATCGGCATAGCCAGCGACCACGCTGGCTATGCACTCAAGAAGTTTGTTATAGAGTATCTTGAGCGCCACGGCTATGCCTACAAGGACTACGGCACCTACAGCGACATGAGTTGCGACTATCCCGATTTCGGTCATGCGTTGGCCGAAGGTATAGAGAGCGGCGAGGTCTATCCGGGCATTGCAATATGTGGTAGTGGTGAAGGTATCTCCATCACGCTCAACAAGCACCAGGGAGTGCGTGCCGGACTGGCTTGGATTCCCGAGATAGCCCATCTCTGTCGTCAGCACAACGATGCCAACGTGTTGGTCATGCCCGGCCGTTTCATCGATAACAAGACAGCGGAGGCCATCATGGACGAGTTCCTCAAGACCAGTTTCGAAGGCGGTCGCCATCAGCGCCGTGTTGAGAAGATACCATGCCAATAAGAAGAGAAATCTCTTCTCTATCTTATATCATCTCAGAGAGGGTGCCCCAATAGTTGATTTGGTGCACCCTCTTTCTTTATGTTATCATATTGCTTAAACCTCTGATTTAATCCCATGTTGGAGCATATAACATATTGTTAGCAAGGGAGCCTCAACTGATGACACTTTGCTTTTTCATTTCTCCCCAGTTTTTCCGACAAAATAGAAGAAAAAAGGGCATTTTTGGCTGGTTTTTGCCTCAAAAATGGAGCCGATTTTTCATCTTTGAGAAGGTACTTTTTAGCCAATTTTCGGCAAAAATCTTTACAGCAGAAAAGTTGCTGCAAAAAGTGTGCCAAACTACCCTCCGTTCAAAACCGTTCAAAAAATGAGCGAAAAACCCCCATTTCGTTCAATAACCGTTCAATAACTGCGCAGTGATATTCAATAAATCTGTGACTGGGCAGGCACTCCACCTATGACTGGGCAGTCACTCTACCTATGACTGGGCAGTCATAGGAGCATTGAACGGGCAGTCACAGATCTTATGAAATGAGGGTCAAAAATTCGCTAAAACGCCGATGAAATAAGGGCTAAAAAGTCTTTTCTATTTCACCGAAAACTCCTAAAA
Organism: Prevotella sp.; assembly: GCA_018385335.1. Lineage (GTDB taxonomy): Bacteria > Bacteroidota > Bacteroidia > Bacteroidales > Bacteroidaceae > Prevotella. The sequence continues at coordinate 569 of JAHAZN010000017.1, read as the reverse complement.
AAGTGGTCCCAAAAACAGCCTTTTCAGTCACCATCATTACATTTGTTAACACTCCACTTAGCTATGACTGGGCAGTCATGTGCGCTGAGATAAAAATGATTTACGCCAGATGTTAAGGACAGTGAAAAAGAGGTGCGCTGAGAATCGCGTATTTACGCCAGCTATCGTCCATGGTTAAAAAAAAAGCCGTATTTAGTGTTTTCCAAAAATCAATATGTAAGTCAAAAGAACATTTTGCTTACACGTCAAGCCCTTGTTGCAGATTATAACATATCCATTCTTTACAACCATGGCACACCATAACATTAACGTGAGTTCGACGAATTATAAGTGCCTGTAAATTTGGTGATTAGCGAAAATTGTTATAACTTTATAGTGCTAAAATACAAAGAATTACAAACAATAATCGCTATGATCACCGAGGACAAATATATGTATAGGCTCAGATTGCTTTCAGACAAGAAGACACGAATCATTAACAAAAGAAGATTAGATACAGAAAATAGTATAGAAAAAATAAATCTTAGTCAATAAAAAAGATTATTTACCAAGAATTATTGTGTTAAATG
>JAHAZN010000016.1 GCA_018385335.1 Prevotella sp. | reverse complement strand
CCGTTCAATAACTGCGCAGTGATATTCAATAAATCTGTGACTGGGCAGGCACTCCACCTATGACTGGGCAGTCACTCTACCTATGACTGGGCAGTCATAGGAGCATTGAACGGGCAGTCACAGATCGCATGAAATGAGGGTCAAAAATGCGCTAAAACGCCGATAAAAAAGGGGGTCCAAAGCCTTTTCTATTTCACCGAAAACTCCTGAAAAAGTGGTCCCAAAAACAGCCTTTTCAGTCACCATCATTACATTTGTTAACACTCCCCTTAGCTATGACTGGGCAGTCATGTGCGCTGAGGTAAAAAGGTTTTACGTCAAACGTTAAGGAGCGTGAAAAAGTGGTGCCACGAGAATCGCGTATTTGCGCCCATAGTGGTCCATGATTGAAAACAATGTCGTATTTTGCGCTTTTGAAAAATCAATGTGTCGGTAAATAGCGTATTTTGCTAACATATAAGAAGAGGGTGTGTCTTCAATCAAGACACACCCTCTTAGCGTCACCATGCGAAGGAATCACATGGTCTGTATTGGAAAGGAATGATTACTTCACTACGACCTTCTTGCCGTTGATGATGTAAACACCCTTCTTCAGGTTCTTAGCATCGCTGTTAACACGCATACCGTTGATGTTCCATACCTTGCCCTTCAGCATCTCCTCAGCGTTGGTCACGTTCTTGATGCCAACAGTCTTCATGTCGATGTAGCTCAAGGGGAGGATAGTAGCGCCATAGCCTTCGCCGAGATCCATCAGGATACCGATAACCTGGAAGTCGGTGTTCGTGTCGGGAGTGATTGGCATCATCTCTTCATTGTAGAAGGTACCGAACATGTCATAAACACCAAGGGTGTCCTCGCCATTAACGATAGACATATCGTATTCTCCCTCATAGAAGCGAACATTGTCGAAGGCAACGAGACACATGCTGTAGCGAACAACCTTCTCCTTAGCCTCGGGGATGGTGAGGGTGGTAGGTGTCACGTCAACATTCTCCGTCTTCTCGATGGTAGAGAGCTGGGTGCTGTCATTCAGAGAGAGTGCCAGTGTACCATTGCTGTTGGTGAGGTTCGCATAGAGTGTACCGTCGAACTGTACGCTGTCGCCTTCAATGCCCATAGCAGTGAGCAGGTCAGTAGCTTCGGGATCGAGGCTCCACCAGCCACCACGACCGCCATTCAGCTTCACAGCACCTGTCTCATCCTCGATGTAGCACTCAGTACCCATGTGGCCTGTGGTGTAAACGGTCACCTTAGCGTTCTTCAGTGTCACCTTCACGTCGGTGCCATCAGCAACCTCTTTCAGGGCGGCGAGATTCTCCACTTCAGTTGCAGGAGTGACGATAGCCTCGTAAGCACCATAGGGATGGAATTCAAGTTCACCTTGATAGTTGTACTCTACGAAACCATTCACGCTGATGAACTTCTCGAAGTTAGGTGTGCCATCATATCCGAAGACATAGTAGTCATCCCAGAATGAGATGGTGTCGTTCTTCTCTTCGCCCTCGCTGACGAGTTTGTACACTTCTTCATCCCAATAATCTCCGGAGATCACTAACTTCACATATTTCACATTCTTCAAGTTGATGAGTTGTGCATGGAGGGCAGCGGGATCAGCATTGATTTCTGCGATGGTTGTCTCCTTGGCAGCGGGGACTACCGTCTCCTCACCAATGGTGAGCTTAGACTTAGTGCCGGTGTACTCATGGAGAGCGAGCTGGATGTTGCCGTCGTTGTCTTTGCCTACGGTTACATAGAGCGTACCGTTCACTTCTTTGTTCTCCTCCCAGATCTCGATGTTAGAGAGGTTGCGGTCGATAGCAATGGCAGCGGTGGAATCCTGAATGTAGGAGTAGCTCTTCATTGCCTTGCCACCATAGAGGGTCATCACGGCCTTATCGAGTGTCAGAGCCACCTCTGTGCCTTCGGGCAGCGCCTTGGCAGCAGCGATGTTGGCAGCAGCAACGATGTTTCTCTCGATGATGATATAGTCGATACCCATGTTAATGTTACCGCTCTTCAGCCACTTCAGTGTGTCCTCCTGAGCTACGGTGATCTGCTTGGTCACGTCAGAGAGGTTCACACCAGCAGCAGCAGCAGAGATGGTATCACCTCCGATAGTGAACTGAGCCTCATACTTAGGAGTCTTAGAAGTATCGAAGAAACCAATCTTCAGGTTATAGTTTCCTGCAGGCAATTTGGTGATAGCGATGTCTGTAGGAGCGTAAGCAGCCTTACCAACAGAAGCGCGGATAGGGGCGTTTGGAGCGGTGAGGAGAGCTACAGAATCGAGGTCTTCAGCCTCAGAGAAGAAGACGAGGTTGCTTGAAGAGGTAGCCACCTTGTACTCATAGGTGAACACCTTGTTGTCCTTGTCGAGCGTAATGCTTTGGTAGTAACCTTTACCGTCAGAACTTTGCTTTTTGGTCTCATAGAGCACACCGTCAACGTTGATATATCTCGGAATACCCATGTTGAAGGTCTCTCCCTCGAAGTTTGAGCCTACAGCAATGCTGTCCTTCAGCACAGCATCGTTGGCATCCATAGCCACGATTGAGTAGTTCCAGATAGCAGCCTCACGGAACACGAGGTTGATGACGTTTTTGCTTGCATCTCCGTCAACCGTGATGGTCTCGTTACCGCTTACATAGAGATACTTCTTGCTTCCTTCTTCATTCTTGAAAGCAGCAATTTCCTCATCAGAGGCAGACACAGACGAACCCTGAGGAACATCCTTGTGAACAACAGATGGCTTTAAGGTATCACCGTCAGCGGTGAGGTAGTTGATGGTATAGTCACTGACTGCTGCTGCATAGATAGTGGTGTAAACCAGTTTTGGAGCATCGGTAGCATGACCTTTTCCATAAAGGTGAGCAGAACCACTATTGTTTGTCCACTGAATTGTTATGACGTCATTGCCGGCACTTGTTACAGCTTTCAATGCGTCTGTAATGTCGGTCTCTATACCAGTGTGAGACTTTCCTGTTTTCTTGGCACCTTGGAGTGCAGATGTCTTGCATATCCATGTCTTTTGGTTGGAAAACTGCCATGTTGTTCCTTCTGCGGATGATGCAAAAGTGGAGAAATCAACGCTTACACCATCATTGAGGTAATACAAATCAGTTGTATATTTGCTGGCATTATATTGATTGCAACCCCAAATCAGTGTTGCTGATTCAATAGCGTGATCCTTAGGCAACGTAATCTTAAACTCAGCAAAGGCAGCTCCTGCCCAACCTGTGGCAGCATCCAAATTGAAGTACTCCTTCTCGCTGTCAACGGTATAGCCTTCAGCTTTAGCAGATGACCATCCACTACCTGCAGTGTGGTTGAGTTCTGCATAAAGATTCTCATCCACCTCGATAGAATAGATATGGCAACCGTTGTTGTTGGTGAACACTGCATCTACAGTAGTAGCTTCAACGTATGGCACCTTCCAAACACACTTAGTCTTGGCTTTAGGCTTCTCGCTACCCTCTGTAGGAGCAACTTTAGTGCCATTAACGGTAAGACCCACACCACGACCATCAGTAGTCCTGTGCGACTCCACATACATGGTGATGGTGGAACCCGGTTTCACTCCGGGGATTGTCAGCGTATTGCTTGAACCACCCAACCAAAGATAGCTGGGACCATCATAGTCCGAAAGAGCTTTTGCATAGTCGATGGCGATCGCCAAGTTTCCTGCGTTGAAAGGATTGAAATAAAGACCCTTCAGCTCTTCGATTTCAACACCATTGGCTTTCATGTTGGCATTTTCAGAAATAGCAGTACCATACCAATAGCAGGCACCATTCTTTTCTACAGTACCATCGGCTTTTTCATAACTACGCCAAAGAGTAGTAGATGGATAGGTAACGCCTGTTTGTTCGCCCTTTCCATAGGTAGCTGCCTCTGCTGCCAGGTTAGCGATGGTAGCCTCGCTCCACTTGGTGAAGTCCCACTTGCGGATACCTGCGTTTGCTGAGATGCTGCAGAGCATCATGAGGCAGAGAGCAAATAATTTTGTGTAAGTTTTGTTCATAATAACTAATTTGTAGTGGTATTCAGCATCCGAGGAACACCAAAAAGAGAAAATGTTGTCTGTTGTCGTTGCCCTGCAGATGCTCCCGACTTCCCGTCTGAGGGGTAAGTCCAAGGCAACAAATGATACGGTCGCTTGTCTTAGTGATAGGTTTTAAAGTGTTTGAGAGTTAATATTTAATAAGAATAGATTTTCCAATGTTGTGGCGACAAAAATACACATTATTTAAATAATAAACGAGAATGACAAAAACTCTGATTGGGATTTCGCCAAAAATAAAAGTAGATAGGTCAAAAAAGAAAGTTTGATTATCGTCCTAACCAGACCTCTGGATTGAGTTTGGCTTTCTCGCGGCGTAGCTGGAATTGGAGGATGTTCTCTGCTCCCACCGTACCGATAGTCTGCCTTGTTGATACCTTTTGTCCGCGGTGAACACCCACCGATCCGAGGTTGCAATAGACGGAAATATAACTGCCATGGCGAACCATCACACCCCATGAGCCGGCGATATTAAACACCGCACTCACCTCGCCATCGAAGATACTTCTCACCTGTGCTCCCTGAGCACCGAGGATATTGATACCTTTGTTGTCGAGCGTCACGTTGCTCAGTCCCTCCACGTTATATTGTCCATAGTGGCTCACTATGCGGTATTTGCCTGCCACGGGGATGGGCAGTCGTCCCTTGTTGCTCTCGAAGCTGCCACTGATGCGGCGGTCTTCGGAATCGAGGAGATAGAGGTTGGACGAAGAGGAAGAGGTCTTCGATGAGGCTGATGATCTATCGGATTCCTTGTTCTTGCTCTTTCCCTCGCTCTTGCGGCGTGCCTGCTCCTCAGCCCTTTTCCTTGCCGCCTCTTCCTCAGCCCTGCGTTTGGCCTCGGCGATGGCACGTTGTCTGGCTTTCTCTATTTCGATAGCGATGAGTTGGTCGATTTTAGCATTGATAGCTGCATCTTTCTTCCGTTGGTCGGCAATGATCTTCTGGATGGTCTTCTGCTCTTTTTTCAGTGTGGAGACCACCTTTTGTTGCTCCACCTGTTTGCCTTCGAGCGTCTTGTGCTCTTGGATGCCGCGGTTGAGCAGTACGTTCTTCTGCTGCTTGGCCTGTGTGAGCTCATCGTGTTTCTCCTTCACCTGCGCTCTCTTGGTCTTCACCATCTCGCCCTGCACTCGTTGGTAGGTGGCATATTCGCGCATGAACCTCATGCGTCGGAGCATCTCGGAAAAGTTCTTGGCACTGAAGACAAACATCAGTTGGTTCTGGATGGAGCGGTTGCGATGCATATACCGCAGTGAGCGCATATACTTGTCTTTGCGGTCTTCGAGCTCTTTCTGCAGCTCGTTGAGCTGGTTCTGCAATTGTGTGATGTCGCCTTCGAGCTGGGTGATGTCGTGGCGTATGGTGTCGATGGTTCGCTTCTTGTCCACGATCTCTGAGTTGATGACCATCAGGGTCTGCAGGCGTTTTTTCACGTCACGCTCGTTGTTGCGAAGTCGCTGTTCCTGCTCCTTGATGTTCTTCTTGATCTTTGCGCTCTCGTTCTTCAAGCCTTTGATAGAGGCTGTCTCCTCCACCTTGGGTTGGGTTGTCTTCTTCTTCGTTGTCGTCTTCTTCTTAGCCGTGGTTTTCTTTTTCTGCGCCGTGGCTGAGCGTTTGGCGGTGGTGGTCTGACGGCGCGTGGTCGTTCTTGTCTGGGCATCGACAGTGGTAGTCAACACCGAGAGGCAGAGCAGCAGGAGAAGGACTTTCTGTTTCATTGATATGCAGATAGCGATGGATTCGTCTTTTTTTGAAGATTGTTGGGGTTAGAGTGACATGAGGCGGTGGAGGATATCATCGAGCATCACCTCCTTGTATTTGTTGGAGATGGTGGTACGAGGTTCCCAACTGGCATCATGCGAGATGCTGTTGATATTGATACCTACCTTCACTTCCTTCTTAGGCAACGTGAGTGTGATGTTGTGTGTGGAAGGGTAATGGTATCTATCATAAGTCTTGAAGTCGTTGTAGTCCCAGTTCAGTTGTGAGTTGCCTCTGAACCTGTCAGCATAGAGGATGTTTGTCATGAGAATCTCTCCCGTGTTTTTCTCAGTGAGCCAGCTATAGGAGAGTTTGTCCTGATTGAATTTCATTACAGCGTCAATGCCGCTGAGGTCAATCTCAAGTTTCTTCAGCATATTCTTTGATACATCAGTCTTTCCCGGCTCAAAGAGTTCATTCCAGAAGAGTGCCTGCAGCATGTAGAAGTTGATGCCGCTGGTACGCAGGAAGTCGATGTGCTGATAAGGCACCTTGAGATACTGTTTGTTGATGCGGTCCATGACGAGCACATAGTCCTTGGTAAACTCAATGCGTGCAGCCTCGACGAAGCCAAAAGCCATGAGTTGAAGTCTTATCACATCATCGCGTCTCATCAGCAGTTTGCCGCTGAGAGAAATCTCCTGTGCACCCAGTTCCACCTTAAATTTGATTTTTGAGGCGACATACTGTGCGGTGTGTTTGTTGCCCTGCACTTTCTGCAGCAGCTCCTGCTCCGACATATCAAGAGATGATTGGATGGTTTGGTCGCTACTCACCTGTTTGGTAGAACGGCATGAAATGATGGTCAGTGTAGTTACCATCATCAGTAGGAAGGGAAGATGTAAATGTTTCATTTTTTCTTCTTTTTTAGTTTGGGTGCAATATATTTGCGCTTGTTTATCTTTCTTGTTATCAGCTTTCGCTGTTCTCCTTCAGCCACCTCTTTCACTTTCTCCCACAGCTCTACTGCCTTGTCAATCATTCCGTTCTCGGCATAGATGTCGGCAGCATGTTCGATAATCACGGCATTCTCTATACTGTCTTGAATCAGCTGTGTCGCTTCGTCGATATAGATCTTTGCTTCAGCCTTCCGTCCCTGTAGGAAGAGGATCCAGGCGTAGGTGTCGAGATAAGTGGCATTTTTTGGTTCCGCCTCAATGGTCTGTTTACTCATCTTCTCCGCCCGTTCCAATTCGGTATTGAGTTCGCTGAGATAGTAAGCATAGTTGTTGAGACAACCGATGTTGTTAGGTTTCCATTGCAGACATGAGTCGTAGGCAGCGAATGCCTCCTTCTCTCTCCCCTTTCTGTAGAGCATGTCGCCCATCAGTTCGTAGCAGTCGGATAGTAAGTCTGGGTCGGTATCCTCGTTGTTGATTTTCACGCCAGCCTTGAGTGCCGCGAGCGCCTCATCGTTTTGTTTCATCCTGTAATGTGCCAGACTCTGGTAATAATAGAAGGCCAGTTGGTCAGGGTTATACTGTCTGCCCATTTTGCAGAGGTCAACAACCATAGGCATACTATCCTGTTGCCATGCGTATCCCACAAGTTTTAGTCGCGACACCGCCTCGTCGGGTTCGATGGAAAGGATGCGTTTTAGCATTCCTGCGATGGTATCTTCAGGCATCCGTTTTACGCTCATGTACGAAGTGCAGAGGATGGCCATCTTAGCATCTTTCTGAGGCTCCTGGAGCAGTCGGTCGAAGAGGTTGAGAATCACCGTGCTGTCTCCCCCCTGCTGCTCGTTGTTGCTGATGAGTTTCCAGATAAGTGCCTTCTGTTGTTCTATGGTAGCTTCCTTGTTGAGCAGGATGTGCATGGTGAGTGAGTCGGCCTTGTCCTGTTGTCCTGTCTCCTGGTAATAATTCTGCAGGAAGAACTGTGCGCTGAGGTTGTCGGGTTCATCTTGGCAGATGCTAAGGAAGACCTGATAGGCAGCGTCCTGCTCCCCGTTGTTGAGTAGCATCTCTCCATACATCCCCCTATAACTGATATCGTTAGGGTAGTGGTCGGCGAGTGCTTTCATCTCAGCAATGGCAGCCTCTTTGTTGCCAAGGAGCGTATATAGTTCACCTTTGATAGACGAGAGATGTGCCGATTTTCCTTCCAATTCCTCGATGCGTTCTATGCAGTTAATGGCTTCGGCATATTTGCTCTGATGGTGATAGAGTTGGACAAGCATGGTGAGCACATCCTCGCGCTCATGGTCGAGCGTCATGATTTTCTCCAAGGTAGCGATTGCCTCTTCCTGTCTGCCGTTGAGTCGGTAGGCTTCTGAAAGCCCTTCGAGGATGGTGATGTCCGTAGGACTGAGCTGTGCTGCCTTGCTGTAGCAGTGTAGTGCTTCCTCTTTCTTCCTCATCGAGTCGTAGTACTGTCCAAGGAAGTAGTAGGCTTCGGCACGTGTTGAGTCGATTTCCACGCAGTGGCGCAAGAGATCGAAGGCAGCATCGTTGGCCGACTGCTCCCTCTGCATCATTGCTTCGAGGAAGAAAGCGTCGTAGCGCAGTTGCCTGTCGTTGTCTTGTGCAGACAGCGAGTTCACTGCTATCCAACTGTTGAAGGGTAGCAGGAGCAATAACAAGGTCCTCAGATACATGAACCTACGATAGTATTCTGTCATTTCTCTCATCTCAAAGCATTAGGTGATCCTCCCTATGGCTTATTTCACTCCGGTATGTCCGTAGCCACCGGCTCCGCGCTCTGTCTCATCGAGCACCTCTACCTCCTCAAACTCTCCCTGCTCATGGCGTGCGATGACCATCTGTGCGATGCGCTCGCCATCATTGATGACGAATGGTTCGTTGGAGAGGTTGACAAGCAGCACCATGATCTCTCCACGGTAGTCGGCATCGATGGTGCCAGGGGAGTTGAGCACGGTGAGTCCGTGTTTGAGAGCCAGACCGCTGCGTGGACGTATCTGAGCTTCAAAACCCGGAGGAAGTGCGATATAAAGTCCTGTGCCTATGAGCTGTCGTTGCATGGGCTGCAGTGTGATGGATGAAGGGATGTTTGCACGCAGGTCCATGCCGGCACTCTGAGGAGTGGCATAGGCGGGAAGAGGCTGATGCCCCTTGTTGATCACTTTAATCTTCATTGTCTATAGTTCTTTTGGATGAAGGTGGCTGTAAGCCACGCTAATTAAATCTACCGCAAAATTACTTAATAATCTCCGAAAGTCCATATTTTTCTCTTTAAAATATGGCATTTTAGCAGAAAATGCGCTACTTTTGCAGTTATGATGATGGACTGGAAACAACTTATAACCAACAAACGCCTGGGACAGGAGGAGCGTCACAGTGAGCGTCATGATGACAGGACGGAGTTTAAGCGCGACTACGACCGGTTGATTTTCTCTGCTCCCTTCAGACGTTTGCAGAACAAGACCCAGGTGTTTCCCCTTCCTGGGAGTGTGTTTGTACATAATCGTCTCACTCACAGTCTTGAGGTGGCCAGTGTGGGCATGTCGTTAGGCAACGATGTGTCGAGGATGCTGTTGGCACGTCGTCCCGAACTGCAGCAGACGATGATAGGCGAGATAGGGCAGATTGTGGCTACCGCCTGTCTGGCTCACGACATGGGTAACCCACCTTTTGGGCACTCTGGCGAGAAAGCCATTCAGACCTTCTTCACTGAGGGTCCGGGATGTGTGTTGCAGCAGCAGGTTTCTCCGATGTTTTGGGATGATATCACCCATTTCGAGGGCAATGCCAATGCCTTCCGTCTGCTCACCCATCGTTACAAGGGGCGCCGTGAGGGAGGTTTTGTCATGACCTATTCCACCCTGGCAGGAATCGTGAAATATCCTTTCTCTTCATCAATGACAGGTAAGAAGGGGAAGTTTGGATTCTTTGATAGCGAAAGGCACTTCTTCCAGCGTATCGCCGATGAAATGGGGATGATTTGCCTCTCCAATGGTGAGAATGGAGTGAAATATTCCCGTCATCCGCTGGTCTATCTCGTAGAAGCGGCTGATGATATCTGCTATGAGGTGATGGATATTGAAGATGCGTATAAGTTGAAGATTCTCTCTTTCGAAGAGACAGCCCAGCATCTCCTGGCCTTCTTTGATGAGCCGGTACGTCAATCCATCATTCAGCGCATAGAGGACGAGGGACTTACCGATGAGAATGAGAAGGTGGTGTATATGCGTGCCTGTGTGATAGGATGTTTGGAGCGCGCTTGTGCCGAAGCCTTTGTTGATAATGAGGAGGAGATATTGTCGGGTAGGTTTATGGGTAGTCTGATTGATGCCATCCCTGCGCCCCAGCATGCGGCCTATCAGCGTTGTACTATGCTCTCAAAACAGCGGATTTATCGAAGCAAACCGGTGCTCGATGTAGAGTTGTCTGGTTATAAGATTATGGAGACCCTCATGGAGCAGATGACGGCAGCGGTGATGCACCCAGAGCGTTACTACTCCCAGCAGTTGATAGGAAGGGTATCAAGTCAGTATGATATTGATGCGTCCGACTTGGAGACGCGTCTGATGGCAGTGATAGACTACATCAGCGGCATGACTGATGTCTATGCGCTTGATGTCTATCAGAAGATGAACGGCATCAGTCTGCCTATTGTCTGATGTTCAAAAACAAGCGTTGTTATCATCCTAACGCTAATGGCCGATTTGGGATTATTTCTCCTTGTAAATCACGTTGTTGGCACCACTCGTTATCTTGAGCGCCTCAGGGTGCTCTTTGATGAATGAGTCGATGTGTCGCATACGTTTGTTTTCCAGAATCTCATCCACAGCGATGAGAATACCAGTCTCCTCTACATCACCGAAGCCATCGTTGATAGCCGTACCGAAGAGTTTCATCGTAGGACTGAGACTCATGTACGCGTTTACCAAGGGAGGGATGTTGTATCCGAGTTTACGTACCTCACGGTTGAGAATCTTATAGTCTTCTTTGAAATCCTCTTCAGAGAACAGCGCCTCCAGTTCTTCGGGGTCAGCCTCTATTTTCAGCGGATTCATCGGTGTGATGAGGTTATCTTTGTCGTCAAAATGCTTCTTGAGGAAATAGAGAATCATGTCACGTCCCTTGCGGATATACGAGGGGTACATCGTCATCTTTCCGAAGAAATATTTCACGTTGGGTTTGATCACTGTGAGTGCGCCCAATCCATCCCAGAGATTATCTAAGGCAAAGAGACTCTTCGAACCATTCTTGTTGGTGTTCTGGTAAGGAAGCGACACAAAACTTCTGCCCAGTTCGATGGTCTGTGGCATAAAGTCTTTCATAAACCTCTCAGAGAAATGGAACATGTGGCTTGTTGCCAGGATGGGTTGACCATTGCTGTCGATTTCCACGTCGGTACCGAGGATATATCGGTAGCCACCGATGATTTCTTCTGCTTCGGGGTTCCACACGATGAGCTGTTTGTAGCAGTTGTCTGACACATCAAACTCATCTAAGTCATAGGCTTTGCCTGTCCCGCCCCCTGCCTCACGGAATACAATCTCGCGCAGACGTCCTATCTCCAATAGTACGTTGGGAGCGTTATGAGCATCAACGATATATATCTCGTTGTTGCTTTTGTTGGTCATTCGCAACTGTCGTTCGGGGATAAGCTCCTTTTTGAGCAGTTCCTTGTCTATAGGCTGGATGATTGGTTGTGCCATCGCTGATTGTAGATTATTGAGTTTTTTTGTTCAAAGTTTATAGACACGTGATTTCACTTCTTGCGCCCATTCTTTAGCAGAGCGACTCCTGTCGAAGGTCTGCCAAGGGATGGGTTGGCCGATGGTCACCTTGAAGGTCTTATGTACATTCTTGTACATCTCGTCAACAAGGAAGAGCATGGCGATATTGATTTTCTTCACATAGCGGTCGGAGAAGTTGGCCAACCGATAGAAAAAGTCGGAGTTCTTTCCCTCGAAATGAATGGGTACGACATCTCTCTGATATTCAACGCTCTTGGTGATAAAGGTCTTTTTCCACTCCACATCTTCAATCTGCTTTCCTCTGCGTCGTGAGCAGATGCCTGCGGGGAACATCAGTATGTGGTTGTTGCTGCGGAATCCTTCCTCTACCATAGCGGGGAAGTTGCGACTCTGGGAGCCGGTCTTATTGATGGGGATGCACACGGGAGCCAGTCCTGGCAGGTTCATCAGCAAGTCATTGACGAGATATCTGAACCTACCATCATAATGTCTGCCGATGATGGCGCCGAGTGCCACGCCGTCGGCACCTCCCAGAGGGTGGTTGCTGACAAAGGTATAGAGTTTACCGTCTTCTTTGCTTGGAAGGTTCTCCATTCCCTCTATCTGGAGCGTCATGTCGAGGTAACGCACACACTCCTCGAGCCATTCTGTGCCCGAGAGGTGCCTACTGTCCCACAGATAACTGTTGACCTCATCCTGATGGATGATATGTTTCAGCCATCCCACAAGAGGTTTGGGAACGAATTTTGCCTTTGTTCCCATCTTGTCGGAGAGTATTTTATCAATATCGATGGTACGCTCTGTTACCTGTTCCATTTCTCTCTAATCATACTAACTGAATGCAAAAGTAACAGAAATCTTCGTATTCTGATACTTTTTGTTATAAAAAAATAGTAAAAAGATGTTTTTGTTTCAATTTTCAGCCTATTTTTTCATCCATCTGACTTTATCTTAGTCATTTTCTTTCATCAGACATCATGTTATCTTAGGCTTTTCTCCAGAAGTATGCTGCTACTGCTGTCATGGTTTTTGTGAGGGCCATCGTGATAAATCCCCCACCTTAATGATTGTTTGTTAAATATTTGATATTTAGTTTGTTATGGTTTTATAATGGAGTTCAACAAAAATATTTATCAAAAAGTGTGGAGAAAAGTGGGGGGAATGTGGAGAATTTGTTGTAACTTTGACCCCGAAAACGATTTTTATATAGATGTACGTATGCGTTTTTTAGGAAATATTGAAGCCAAGACCGATGTAAAAGGCCGCGCCTTCCTGCCCGCAGTGTTTAGAAAAGAGCTCCAGCAGGCAGGTGAGGAGGCTTTGGTGTTGCGCAAAGATGTTTTTCAGGATTGCTTGGTGCTCTATCCCGAATCTGTATGGAACAGTCAGATGGATGAGCTCCGTCATCGCCTTAACCGATGGAACGCAGTACATCAGCAGGTTTACCGACAGTTTGTCTCCGAAGTGGAGCGTATCACGCTCGACGGCAATGGGCGTTTTCTCATCCCTAAGCGCTATCTGAAGATGGCTGCCATCGTTCAGGAGATAAAGTTTATCGGCATGGGTGATACGATAGAGATATGGAGCAAGCCGAGTGTTGAAGAGCAGTTGATGAAGGCTGATGAGTTTAAGTCGGCCATAGAGAATTTGATGGAGGAACATCCATGGGAGAAATGATAAAAGCTGAAGGCTATCATGTGCCCGTATTGCTCAATGAGAGCATTGACGGACTGAATATATGTCAGGGAGGTGTTTATGTAGATGTCACCTTTGGCGGAGGAGGACATAGTAGGGAGATTCTCCGTAGGCTTGGGGCGCAGGGGCGTCTCTATAGTTTCGACCAGGATGCCGATGCGTTGCAGAATGTGCCCGAGGGCGATGAGCGTTTCACCTTTGTGCAGAGCAATTTCCGCTATCTCTCCAACTGGATGCGTTACTATGGCGAGGAGGAGGTAGATGGTGTGCTGGCCGACCTCGGGGTGTCTAGTCATCATTTCGATGATGAGCAACGAGGATTCTCTTTCCGTTTCGATGCCCCCTTGGATATGCGTATGAACCAAAAGGCAAGTCACACTGCCGCCGATATAGTGAACGGCTATAGCGAGGAGCGCTTGGCCGATGTGCTCTACCTCTATGGAGAGTTGCGCAATGCCCGCCGTATAGCTGCTGCGCTCGTCAGAGCACGACAGTCGCATCCCATCGCCACCACACAGCAGTTGAGTGATGCTGTAGCACCGGTGATAGGACGTGAGCGAGAGAAGAAGGAGCTGGCCAAGGTGTTTCAGTCGCTCCGCATCGAGGTGAACCATGAGATGGAGGCCCTCAAAGAGATGCTGCAGGCAGCGGTGAACGTGCTACGTCCCGGCGGACGACTGTCGGTCATCACCTATCACTCACTGGAAGACCGTATTGTGAAGAACTTCATGAAGACCGGTAATGCTGAGGGGAGAATGAACCAGGATTTCTTTGGACGCATAGAAGCCCCCTTCCGGTTGGTGAACAACAAGGTGTTGGTGCCTACTGATGAGGAGCAGGCCTGCAATCCTCGTAGCAGGAGTGCCAAACTGAGAATAGCAGAGAAGAAATAGGAATGTAATAAACAACGGAATGAAAGATAAAGAACAACCACTGGCAGATGAACAGTTAGTCGAAGAGCCTCAGGACAATGAGGAGGTATCGGCAGTCGGGCAGAGCATAGGTGAGACCCTTCAGATGATCAAGGAGAACGTGAGCGAAGACGACCCCCGTCCCACCTCTACGCTCACCCTGAGGAAGATTCTCGGTGGTGATATCCTGACGGCTGAGATGGTGCGCCGACAGATGTGGCTCTTCGTGCTCGTCGTGGGCTTCACTATCCTCTATGTCGCTTTCCGTTACCAGTGTCAGCAAGACATGATAAAAATCTCCAAGATGGAGCGAGAGTTGAAGGATGTGCGCTATAGAGCACTCACCACCTCGAGTCTCCTCACCGAGAGATGTCGTGAGAGTCGTGTGCTCGACCTCTTAAAAAACAACAAAGACAGTCTGTTGCATATTGCAGACCAGCCCCCATATATCATCACAGTAGAAGACAATGAGTAAGTTTGACAACAAGAGTGTGATGCCGCGATATTTTATCATCGCAGTTATCTTTACCATCATCGGGTTTGCCATTATCGGCAAGGCCATGTATATCATGACCGCCGAGAAGGATTATTGGATGAAGGTGGCATCGCGTCTCAAGCGAGATAGCGTGAGTGTGAAGCCCAACAGAGGGAATATCCTCAGCTGTGACGGACAACTCATGGCCAGCAGCATCCCCGAGTATAAGATATATATGGACTTCGAGGCTGGAGGACTGAAGAAAGATTCGATGTGGAACGACAGTATCGATCTTATCTGCGAAGGGTTGCACCGCATCTTCCCTCAGAAGTCGGTTGAAGACTTTAAGCGCGACCTGGAGAAAGGTCATAAGAAGATGTCGCGTTGCTGGCCCATCTGGCCCTATCGCATCGACTATAACACCTATATGGAAGTGAAGCAGTTGCCCATCTTCTGTCAGTCGATATACCGTGGCGGCTTCTATCATGTGGAGTTCAATGCCCGCAAGCGCCCCTTCGGTTCGTTGGCCCAGCGCACGGTAGGTGATATGTTTGGCGCTAAGGACAGTGCCCGTTGCGGTCTGGAGCTGGCCTACGACTCTATTCTCCGCGGTTATAATGGTATCACCCAGCGTCGCAAGGTGCTTAATAAGTTCTTGAACATCACCGTCACCCCACCTATCGACGGTGCCGATATCGTGACCACCATCGATGTGAACATGCAGGACCTGGCAGAGCGTGCTGTGATAGACGAGCTGAGGGAGATCAACGGCGACCTCGGAGTGGCTATCCTTATGGAGGTGAAGACGGGCGATGTGAAGGCCATCGTCAACATGACCAAGTGTATCGATGGAGAGTATAGAGAGGTGAAGAACAATGCCGTGGCCGACCTGAGAGAGCCGGGCTCGGTGTTTAAGACTGCCTCAATGCTCGTGGCGCTCGACGACGGCGTGGTGGACACCATGGTGACCGTAGATACGGGTTGCGGTATCTATAAGATGCATGGCCGCGACATGAAAGACCATAACTGGCGAAGGGGTGGCTATCAGGTCATCTCCTTGCCCCGCATCCTCGAGGTGAGTAGTAATATAGGTGTCAGTCGTATCATCGACGAACACTATGGCAGCAATCCCGAGAAATTTGTTAAGGGCATCTACCGCACGGGTTTGGCTTCCGACCTGAAGATACCTCTTGTAGGTGCCACCAAGCCTCGCATCCGAATGCCCCAGAAGAACAGCAGAGGGCAATGGCTCAACTGGAGCAAGACCGCCCTTCCTTGGATGAGCATCGGTTATGAGACACAGATACCCCCTATCAGCACTGTCACCTTTTATAATGCCATCGCCAATGATGGTATCATGATGCGTCCGCGTTTTGTGAAGAAGATAGTGAAGAATGGCGAGACGCTGATGGAATTTCCAACCGAGCAGGTGATGGATAGGCCTATCGCCAAGAGCGCTACCGTGAAGACCATGCAGACCATCCTCGAGCATGTAGTGAGTCAGGGACTGGGTCGTCCCGCTGGTTCTAAGTTCTTCAAGGTAGCAGGCAAGACAGGTACGGCACAGATCTCCCAGGGTGCCGGCGGATATAAGTCGGGCACCGTGCAGTATTGGTTGAGCTTTGCCGGCTTCTTCCCTGCCGATGAGCCCCGCTACAGTTGTATCGTCTGTCTGAAGAAGTCTGGTCTGCCCGCCTCGGGCGGTGGCATGAGCGGTAAGGTGTTCCACCATATCGCAGAGGGTGTGATGGCCCGCCATCTGAAGTTTGACGTCAACGATGCCCAAGATTCCCTGTCGATCTTTATCCCCGATGTGAAAGATGGTGATATGCTGGCAGCACACTATGTGCTCGATGCCCTGGGCATCAGCAGCAATGTCAACTGGTCGGGCAGTTATACCACAGGCAACCCTATTTGGGGAAGAGCCAACAGCACTCCACAGACGGTGACGCTCAGCAGTGCATCCATCGACAAAAGGGTGGTGCCCGACGTGAGAGGGATGGGTGCCCGCGATGCCGTTTATCTGATAGAGGCTGCCGGGATGAGGGTGAGCGTGAAGGGGCGTGGCAGAGTGGTGAGCCAGAGCTATGCACCGGGAAGTGCTGTCATGCCAGGAGGACGTTGTGAACTGGTGTTAGATAATTGATCATACATATTCATAAATAATTAGAGCGATGAAATTAAATGAGTTACTGAAAAACGTTAAGCCGTTGGATATCATAGGTCCAACAGACATAGAGATTGTGGGGCTTGACATCGACTCCCGTCAGATACAGTCGGGCTTCCTCTTCATTGCTATACGCGGTACTCAAGCCGATGGCCATCAGTATATCGACAAAGCCATAGCCCAAGGTGCCCTCGCCGTGCTGTGTGAGACCCTGCCCGAGCGACGTCAGGAGGGAGTGACCTATGTCACCGTCCAATCTACCGAAGACAGTGTGGGTGCTGTCGCCACGGCCTTCTATGGTTATCCCTCCAGGAAACTGCAGTTGGTAGGTGTGACAGGTACCAATGGTAAGACGACCATCGCCACCTTATTATATAATATGTTCCGCAAGATGGGGCATCGCTGCGGACTCCTCTCTACCGTCTGCAACTATATCGACGGTCAGCCTATCGAAGCCCATCATACCACTCCGGGGCCTATTGAGCTCAACCGACTGTTGGCAGAGATGGTGGAGGCAGGCTGCGAATATGCTTTTATGGAGTGCTCCAGTCATGCCATCGCACAGAAACGTATCGGTGGACTGACCTTCCGTGGAGGTATCTTCACCAACCTCACCCGCGACCATCTCGACTATCATAAGACCTTTGAGAACTACCGCGATGCCAAGAAGGCCTTCTTCGATACACTGCCCAAGACCGCCTTTGCCATCACCAATGCCGACGACCGTAATGGGATGGTGATGGTGCAGAACACCAAGGCTGAGGTGAAGACCTATTCCACTCGGACGCTGGCCGACTTCAAGGCACGTATCATAGAGTGTCATTTCGAGGGAATGTTTCTCGAGATCAACGGCAGAGAGGTAGGTGTACAGTTTATAGGTAAGTTTAACGTGAGCAACCTGCTGGCTGTCTATGGCGCCGCCGTGATGCTTGGTAAGCAGCCCGAGGAGGTGTTAGTGGTGCTGAGCACGCTGAAGAGCGTGAGTGGCAGGTTGGAGCCCCTACGTTCGCCTATGGGCTACACCGCCATCGTCGATTATGCGCATACCCCCGATGCCTTGGAGAATGTGCTGAATGCCATCCATGAGGTGCTCGACGGCAAGGGTAAGGTCATCACCGTGTGTGGTGCCGGAGGCAACCGCGACAAGGGAAAGCGTCCACTCATGGCGCAGGAGGCAGTGAAGCAGAGCGACCGCGTGATTATCACGAGCGACAACCCCCGTTTCGAGGAGCCCCAGGAGATTATCAATGATATGCTTGCCGGTCTGACGAAGCAGCAGATGAAGAAGGTGCTCAGCATCGTTGACCGTCGCGAAGCCATCCGTACCGCCTGTATGATGGCAGAGAAAGGCGATGTCATCCTCATTGCAGGAAAGGGGCACGAAGACTATCAGGATGTAAAGGGAGTGAAACACCACTTTGACGATAAGGAAGAAGTAAGCAAAATGTTTGAATAGCGTATGTTATATTATATTTTCAGATTCCTCGATCAATATGATATCCCGGGTGCCCACATCTGGTCGTATATCTCTTTCAGGGCGTTGCTGACGCTCATCCTCTCCCTGTGTATCTCAGCATGGTTTGGTGAGCTGTTTATCAAGTATATGAAGCGGCGTAATATCTCCGAGATACAGCGAGATCCGAGTATCGACCCCTTCGGTGTGCAGAAGAAGGGTGTGCCTACGATGGGAGGTATCATCATCATTGTCGCCATCCTCGTGCCCGCACTCCTCCTCGGACGTATGCGCAATATCTATCTCATCCTGATGATTATCACCACCTTGTGGTTGGGTTTCCTTGGGTTCCTCGACGATTATATCAAGATATTCCGTAGGAACAAGGAGGGGCTTAAGGGCAAGTATAAGATAGTGGGGCAGGTGACCATCGGCCTCATCGTCGGACTGGTGCTCTATTTCAGTCCCGACGCTGTGATGCGTGAGAACGTGACCTTGGAGAAACAGCATCAGGTGACCGTGGTGAAACATAAGAGCGAGGCAGCGAAATCGCTCAAGACCACCATCCCCTTTGTGAAGAATCACAACCTCGACTATTCGGAGCTCACCTCTTTCTGTGGCCGTTACAGCGAGGAGGCAGGATGGGTGCTCTTTGTGCTGATGACCATCTTAGTGGTTACGGCAGTGTCTAATGGAGCCAACCTCAACGACGGTATGGATGGTATGTGTGCCGGCAATTCCGCCATCATCGGTGTGGCGCTGGGCATCCTGGCCTATGTGTCGAGTCATATAGAGTATGCGGCTTATCTGAACATCATGTATATCCCCGGCTCCGAGGAGTTGGTGGTGTTTATGTGCGCTTTCATCGGTGCGCTGATAGGTTTCCTCTGGTATAACGCCTATCCCGCCCAGGTCTTTATGGGCGACACAGGTTCGCTGACTATCGGAGGTATCATCGGTGTGTGTGCCGTGATCATCCATAAGGAGCTGCTGCTGCCCATCCTCTGTGGTATCTTCTTCGTGGAGAGTCTGAGTGTGATTATCCAGACACAGTGGTTCAAATACCAGAAGCGCAGAGGACAGCGTGTGCGTGTGTTCCGTGCCACTCCTATCCACGACAACTTCCGCAAGTTGGATAGTCAGCTCGATGCCACCAGCCGTTATGTGTTGCAAGGCTGGCCCCGTCGCCCCTTCCATGAATCGACGATCACCATCCGTTTCTGGATAGTGACCATCATCCTGGCAGCGATGACCATCATCACCCTTAAAATAAGATAGACCAATGAACAACAACGATATGAAACGTATAGTGATCTTAGGTGCCGGAGAGAGCGGTGCTGGCGCTGCTGTCCTTGCCAAGAAGCAGGGTTTCGACGTCTTCGTGTCTGATATGTCAGCCATCGCTGAAAAGTATAAGAAGCAGCTCGACAGTCATGCCATCAGTTGGGAGGAGGGGCAGCATACTGCATCGATGATTCTCAATGCCGATGAAATCATCAAGAGTCCAGGTATTCCCGACACCGCCCCTATGGTGGCTAAGGCCATTGACGCCGGTATCCCCATCATCAGCGAGATAGAGTTTGCGGGACGTTATACCCACTCCAAGATGGTCTGCATCACGGGAAGTAACGGAAAGACCACCACCACCTCACTCATCTATCATATCTTCAAGGAAGCCGGCTATGATGTGGGACTGGCAGGCAACATCGGTAACTCACTTGCCCTGCAGGTGGCCGAGGACCCCCACGACTACTATGTCATCGAACTGAGCTCTTTCCAGTTGGATAACATGTATGAGTTCCGTGCCAATATCGCCATCTTGCTTAATATCACCCCCGACCACTTAGACCGTTATGACAACTGCATGCAGAACTATGTGGATGCCAAGATGCGTATCATCCGCAACCAGACCTCTGAGGATGCCTTCATCTATTGGAACGATGACCCTATCATCAAGCGCGAGCTGGAGAAGTATGACATCAAGGCAGTGCAGTGTCCTTTCTCTGCACTGAAGGAGAACGGGAGCATCGGATATATCGAAGCCGGACAATATAAGATAGAGAAACCCACTCCTTTCAATATGGAGCAGGAGAAGCTCAGTCTCACAGGACAGCATAACGTGTATAACAGTCTGGCAGCAGGTATAGCTACAGAAATCGCCGGCATTAAGAATGAGGTGATACGTAAGAGTCTGAGTGAGTTCCCCGGCGTGGAACACCGTCTGGAGAAGGTGTGCAGTGTGCGTGGCGTGCTTTATGTCAACGACTCCAAGGCGACGAATGTTGATGCCTGCTGGTATGCGTTGGAGAGTATGAAGACCAAGGTGGTGCTCATCATCGGAGGTAAGGACAAGGGCAACGATTATGCGCCTATCATCGACCTGGTGAAGGAGAAATGCTCCGCCCTCGTTTATCTCGGTGCCGACAACACCAAGCTCCACAACACCTTCGACGTACTTGGCATCCCCGTGCGCGACACCCATTCTATGCCCGACTGCGTAGCTGCATGTTATGAACTGGCGCAACCCGGTGAGACCGTACTGCTCAGTCCGTGCTGCGCCAGCTTCGACCTCTTCAAAAATATGGAAGACCGTGGCGAACAGTTTAAACATTTAGCGAGAAATCTGTGAAATGAACAAAAGGATAAGTAATATTTTCAAGGGCGACAAGGTCATTTGGATGGTGTTCTTTTTCCTCTGTATGATCAGTATTGTTGAGGTGTTCAGCGCCTCCAGCAACCTCACATACAAGAGCAACAACTTCATCATGCCCATCATCAAACACTCGGGGACCATCATCTTCGGTGTTGTTGTGGCAATCATCACGCTCAATATCCCCTGTCGTTATTTCAAGCTACTGACACCTATGGCCCTTGCCATCTCCTTCATCACACTGTTATGGGTGTTGGTGGCAGGACAGAACATCAACGGAGCCCAGCGTGTGATAGAGATTCCCGGCTTCACCTTCCAACCGTCGGAGATAGCCAAAGGCTCCCTGATACTCGCCGTGGCACAGATACTCAGTGCCATGCAGCATGAGCATGGCGCCGACCGCAATGCGTTTAAGTATATTATGTTCCTCACGCTGCCCATGGCATTCCTCATCATGGTAGAGAACCTCTCGACAGCCCTGTTGCTCTGTTCCGTCATCTTCCTCATGATGTTCATAGGGCGTGTCCCCTATCGGCAGCTGGGCTGGCTCATGGCCATTGCCGGCGCATTGGTGGTGCTGGCACTCTCCTTTATCATGCTGGTGGGTAGCAACAACGCCGACGTGACCACCAAGGAAGCTACGGAACAGATAGCCCAGAAAGAGGAGACAAAGAAAAAGGAAGGCGCGATAGAAAGTTTATTCCACCGCGCTGACACATGGAAGGGACGAATCCTCAAGTTCTCCAATAAAGAGGAGATAGCCCCTGAGGATTATGACCTCGACAAGGATGCGCAGGTGGCACATGCGAATATCGCTATCGTGTCGAGCAACATCATCGGCAAAGGTCCCGGCAACTCTGTGGAGCGCGACTTCCTGGCGCAGGCTTTCTCCGACTTTATCTACGCTATCGTCATCGAGGAGATGGGTATCCTTGGAGCCGCTTTCGTGGTGCTTCTTTACGTCATACTCATGTTCCGTGCCGCCCGAATAGCGAGTCGATGTGAGAACAATTTCCCTGCCTTCCTCATCATGGGGCTCGCACTGCTCTTTGTGGTGCAGGCATCATTCAACATGATGGTGGCAGTGGGTATCGTACCCGTAACAGGCCAGCCCCTCCCCCTCATCAGTAAGGGCGGTACATCAACGATAATCAACTGTGCTTATATAGGCGCCATGCTCAGCGTGAGCCGTTCGGCGAAGTTGCGTATGAAGAATAGTGACACTACATCTGACACATCAGACATTAAGGAATCAGAGATATGAACGAAGAAATAAGAATTGTTATCAGCGGTGGCGGTACAGGAGGCCATATCTTCCCTGCCGTATCTATCGCCAATGCCATCAAACAACTCCATCCCGAGGCTAAGCTATTGTTTGTCGGTGCCCTCGGAAGGATGGAGATGCAGCGTGTGCCTGCAGCAGGCTATGAGATAGTGGGGTTGCCGGTGCGTGGACTTATCCGTCCGCTGTGGTCGCCTAAGAACATCTCCGTGCTCATCGATTTTCTCAAGAGCAAGCGCATGGTGAGGAAGGTGCTGCGCGAGTTCCGTCCTCAGGTGGCTGTGGGTGTTGGCGGCTATGCCAGTGCTGCCACGTTAGATGCTGCCGCAGCTATGGGCATCCCCTGTCTGATACAAGAACAGAACTCCTATGCCGGCGTGACGAATAAGCATCTCGCCGGCCATGCCTCACGTATCTGTGTGGCCTACGACCACATGGACCGCTTCTTCCCTGCAGAGAAACTGCTGAAGACAGGTAACCCAGTGCGACAGAACCTGCTCACCACCACACTCACACCCGAGGAGGCCCGTGAGCAGTTGGGGTTAGCCCCCAATAAGCGTACGATACTCATCGTGGGAGGCAGTCTCGGTGCGCGCACACTCAACGAGAGTGTGATGCAACATCTCGATACCCTCCTGGCAAGCGATGTGCAGGTGTTGTGGCAGACAGGCAAATATTATTATGATGAACTATCTGAACGACTCGCTTCGCGTGGCGAGCATCCGGCACTTGTCGTCACCCCGTTTATCGCTGATATGGGCGCAGCCTACCGTGCTGCCCACTTGGTAGTGAGCCGTGCCGGTGCAGGGAGCATCTCAGAGTTCTGCCTCATAGGTAAGCCCGTCATCCTCGTGCCCTCACCCAATGTTGCTGAAGACCATCAGACGAAGAATGCGATGGCCCTCGTCGATTGCGAGGCGGCACTCTATATGAAGGATGCTGAGGCCCCCGAGCAGCTGATGCCTCTGGCACTGAAGACCGTGGCCGACGATGCACTCCTCAAGCGACTGAGCGACAATATCCTGCGTCTGGCGCTGCCCGATGCCGCCACCGTCATTGCACAGGAAGTGCTGAAGTTGAGACGTTAAACACAAAAAAACGTAATGTAGAATGGATATCAAGGACATCAAAGCCGTATATTTCGTAGGAGCAGGTGGCATAGGTATGAGTGCCATCGCCCGCTACTTCCTCCACAGAGGACTGGTGGTGGCAGGTTACGACAGAACACCGTCAGCCCTCACACGGGAGTTGGAGAAAGAGGGGATGGCTATCCACTATGAAGAGCGTGTTGACCTCATCCCACTCCCTTGTCGTCAACCATCATCCTGTCTGGTGATCTACACCCCTGCCGTGCCCAACGACCATGCCGAACTCGTCTATTTCCGTGAGCATGGCTTCGAGATAGAGAAGCGTGCACAGGTGCTGGGCACACTCACCCGTATGCACAAGGCACTGTGTGTTGCCGGTACACACGGCAAGACCACCACCTCGACGATGTGCGCACACATCCTCCATCAGAGTCATGTTGACTGCAATGCCTTCCTCGGAGGAATCTCCAAGAACTATCACACCAACTATATCCTCAGCGAGAGCGACTATGTGGTGATCGAAGCCGATGAGTTTGATCGCTCTTTCCACTGGCTGCGTCCCTGGATGAGCGTCATCACCGCCACCGACCCCGACCATCTTGACATCTATGGCACCAAGGAGGCCTATCTTGAGAGTTTCAACCACTACTCATCACTCATCCAGCCCGGCGGAACACTGATTATCCACAGTGGACTGGAGATGAAGGCCCGTTTGCAGGAGGGTGTCACATGCTACGAGTATGCGTTAGCCGAGGGCGATTTCCATGCAGAGAACATCGTCATCAATAATGGAGCGATCACCTTCGACTTCATCTCACCTTTAGAGAATGTCCCTGGTGTGGAGCTCGGTCAGCCAGTGCCTATCAACATAGAGAATGGTGTGGCAGCCATGGCGATGGCCCAGTTGTGCGGATGTACCGCCGATGAGTTGCGTGAGGGAATGCGCAGCTATGGCGGTGTTGACCGTAGGTTCGACTTCAAGATAAAACGCCCTGAGCTGGTGTTCCTGAGCGACTATGCCCACCATCCCCAGGAGATTCTGCAGAGTGCCAAGAGCATCCGAGCCCTCTATGCCAACCGACATATAACGGCGATCTTCCAGCCACATCTCTACACCCGCACACGCGATTTCTACAAGGAGTTTGCCGACAGTCTGAGTATCTTAGACGAGGTGGTGCTCTGCGATATCTATCCCGCCCGTGAGCAACCCATCCCCGGTGTTTCCTCACAGCTCATCTACGACCACCTCCGTCCCGGAGTGGAGCGTAGTCTTGTGAGCAAAGCCGATGTGCTCAACTTTGTGGCCCACCGCGACTTCGATGTGCTGATAGTGCTTGGTGCCGGTGACCTTGATGACATGGTGCCCGAGATGACCAAGATCTTAGAGCAGCGACTTGCTAACCCCTCTAACCCCCAATAAGCCGATATGAGAGACCGACTGAAAAAAATACTCCTTGTGAGCATCAATATCCTGGTGGCAGTCTATCTGGTGCTGGCGACGACAGCATTCAACAAGCCCGACAACCGTCACCAGGTGTGCACAGAGGTGAAGGTCACTATCACAGACAATGTGGTAGATGGATTCCTCTCAGACCGAGAGATACGCGACCTCCTCAAGCGTCATAAGCTCTATCCCCTGGGCGAGCAGCTCAATGGCGTTGATGTGCGACGTATCGAGGATGTGCTCAGAAGAAGTCCCTTCGTCGATCGTGCGGAGTGTTATAAGACGCAGAGCGGAAAGGTGTGTATCACACTCACCCAGCGCATGCCTATCATCCGAGTGATGGCCAACAACGGCGACGACTATTATGTGGACAACAAGGGAGGAGTGATGCCTAATGTGAAGTATGTGGGCAACCTCATCGTGGCTACGGGCAACATCAATCAGAAGTATGCAAAGAAGGTGCTCACACCGATAGGCAACCACCTCATCTCAGATAAGTTCTGGCATCAGCAGATAGAGCAGCTTCATGTGTTAAACGACGGGAGCATAGAGATGGTGCCACGCGTGGGTAGTCATGTGGTCTATTTAGGTCAGGCCGTGGGCATACCAGAGAAGCTCAAGCGGCTCTATAAGTTCTATCGTTACGGACTGAGCAAAGCCGGATGGAACCGCTATTCGGTGATCAGTCTGGAGTTTGACAACCAGATTATCTGTAAGAAACGCAAGCACATCAAACAATCGTAATCATCTCATCAAAAAAAAATAAAATAGTTCAATCTTTCAATATTCAACCTCTTATGGCAGCAAAGGATTTTATAGTAGCAATCGAGTTGGGTTCATCGAAAATGACTGGTATTGCTGGAAAGAAGAATCTCGACGGTAGCATCAATGTGCTTGCCGTGGTGAAGGAAGACTCCTCATCGTTCATACACAAGGGAGTGGTTTATAACAGCGATAAGACAGCCACCTGTCTTGTGAATATCATCACCAAACTGAAACACCAGTTGAAGACCGATATCACTCAGGTGTATGTAGGTATCGGAGGACAGTCGATACGCAGTCTGAAAAACGTGGTGACGAAGAACATGCCCGTCGAGGACAAGGTGACACAGGAGATGGTGTATCAGCTGATGGACATCAACCGCAGCATGAGCTATCCTGACCAGGAGATCCTTGACGCTGCCACCCAGGAGTATAAGGTGGACAACCAGTATCAGCTCGACCCCGTGGGTATTCAGTGTAAGACCCTGGAGGGCAACTTCCTCAATATCCTTTGTCGCAAGTCTTTCTATAACAATCTCAATCAGTGTTTCGAGACCGCCAACATCAACATTGCAGAGATCTTCCTCTCCCCTGTAGCGTTGGCCAACAGCGTGCTCACTGAGGCAGAGAAACGCTCCGGTTGCGTGCTGGTAGATATCGGTGCCAGCACCACCACCGTGTGTGTCTATAGCAAGAACATCCTTCGCCATCTCTCTGTGCTCCCCCTCGGAAGCAATAACATCACCAAGGATATCGCCTCCCTGCAGATGGAGGAGAGCGATGCCGAGAAGATGAAACTCAAATATGGCTGTGCATATACGGAGAATGCCGATATCGACAACACGCTGATGCTCCCTATCGATGCTGAGCGGAGCGTGGAGAGCCGTAAGTTTATAGAGATTGTAGAGAGCCGTCTGCAGGAGATTATCGAGAATGCCTGGTACCAGGTGCCCTCAGAATATAGCGACAAGCTGCTCGGAGGTATTATCCTCACCGGAGGCGGTGCCAACATGAAGAACATCGAGAAGGCGTTCACCCTCTGTACACATATCGACAAGATACGTGTTGCCCGCTTTGTGACCAACACCATTGTTTCTACCAACGACGAGATCAATGCCCATAACTGCATGATGAACACCGTGCTCGCCCTGTTGGATAAGGGTGAAGCCAACTGCGCGGGCAATGCCGTTGATCCCAACGCCGGACTCTTCGATGAAACAGAGGAGGCAGCCCCCAAGGCCGTGGAGCGCAAGGCACGACAGATAGGCGAGACCACGGGAGGTGTAGTGCTCACCCTGGCAGAGAAACAGCAGGCCGAGGAAGAGAAACGTCGCAAACAGGAAGAGATGGAACGACAGGAGCTCGAACGCCAGAGAGAAGAGGAGGAACGCGCCGCTGAGGAGCGCCGAAAGAACAGTTTCTGGCATAAGACCTTCAACGGAATAAAGAACTTCGGCAAGAAGATTATGGAGGAAGAAGAATAAACATCCACATCAAATCAAAATAACAGAAGCAGTCGTCAACGAACGCTATCCATCCTACATTATTAAATCTTCAATATCTAAAATATTATGGCAGATCAGAATACCCCCTTCGGCGTAGTCAACTTCGTGGCTCCCGAGAAAGAGAATAGCATCATCAAGGTCATCGGTGTGGGCGGTGGCGGTGGCAATGCCGTGAACCACATGTATCGCGAGGGCATCCACGATGTCACCTTCGTGCTGTGCAACACCGACAATCAGGCACTCAACGACAGTCCCGTCCCCGTCCACCTTCAGTTGGGCAAGGAAGGTCTCGGTGCCGGCAACAAACCCGAGCGTGCCCGCCAGGCCGCCGAGGAGAGCATCGACGATATCAAGAACATGTTGAGCGACGGCACACGCATGGCGTTCATCACCGCCGGCATGGGTGGTGGTACAGGCACCGGTGCCGCCCCCGTCATCGCCCGTGTCAGCAAAGAGATGGGCATCCTCACTGTAGGTATCGTCACCATCCCCTTCCGTTTCGAGGGCGACCGAAAGATCGACCAAGCACTCGATGGAGTGGAGCAGATGTCGAAACATGTCGATGCCCTCCTCGTCATCAACAACGAGCGTCTGCGTGAGATCTATCCAGAGCTCACCGTCCTCGACGCCTTCGGCAAGGCCGACGACACCCTCAGCGTTGCCGCCAGGAGCATCGCAGAGATTATCACCGTTCACGGCCTCATCAACCTCGACTTCAACGATGTGAAGACCGTGCTCAAGGACGGAGGTGTCGCCATCATGTCCACCGGATATGGTGAGGGTGAAGGTCGTGTGAAGAAAGCCATCGACGATGCCCTCAACTCACCGCTCCTCAACGACAACGACGTGTTTAAGTCGAAGAAGATCCTCCTCAGCATCTCCTTCGGCGGGCAGAAAGACGGCAAGGACGCCTTGATGATGGAGGAGATGAACGATGTCAACGACTTCATGTCGAAGTTTGTCGATTTCGAAATCAAGTGGGGATTAGCTACCGACCCATCGCTCGACAAGAAGGTGAAGGTCACCATCCTCGCCACAGGCTTCGGTCTCGAGGATGTTGAGGGCATGAGCGGACATATCCAGCGTCACAGTCAGGAGGAGGCCAACCGCATCGCTGCCGAGCAGGAGCAGGCAGCCGAGAAGCAGGAGCGCCGCAAGCGTTATTACGGCAACGACCCCGACAATATCCGTTACAAGCGTCGTCCGCATATCTACCTCTTCCGTCCCGAAGACCTCGACAACGACGACATCATCTCTGCTGTAGAGTCAACGCCCACCTATAAGCGCACATCCAAGACCCTCGAGAACTTCCGCAATCAGTCGAATGGCGACCATCTCATCAACAAACAGGCTGATGTTGACAATGCCCCAGAAATCATCCAGGGCACCATCTCATTCACATAAAACACCATTTTTTTTCACATCATGACATTATTCGATCAGATAAGCAACGATATCATCGCTGCCATGAAAGCCAAAGAGAAAGAGCGACTCTCCGCCCTTCGTAACATCAAGAAGATATTTATCGAGGCGAAGACAGCGCCAGGAGCCAACGACACGCTCACCGACGATACAGCCCTCAAGCTCCTTCAGAAGCTAGCTAAGCAGGGGCGCGACTCTGCCACCCTTTATCAGACGCAGAACCGCCCCGACCTCGCTGAGGCAGAGCTCGTCCAAGTGGCCGTCATCGAGGAGTATCTACCCAAAGCACTCACACCCGAGGAGATAGAGGAGGCAGTGCGCACCATCATTACAGAGACAGGTGCACAGAGCATCAAAGACATGGGGCGTGTGATGAGCGAAGCCAACAAACGTCTCGCCGGCCGTGCCGACGGCAAGGCCATCTCTGAAGTAGTGAAGCGCCTGCTGGCATAAGGTTTGCTCTCCTTACTTATGCCTGTCAACAATAGAATAAAAAGCAAGGGATGAAAGGATATTTCTTCCGTCGGTCAGACATGGTGATGCTCATCTCGCTGCTCATCTTGTTTCTGGGCATCGTCCTGCTCGTTTATTTTGGCAGTCATTTCTCCGAGGAAGCATTGCCCTCAACAGCCAATGTTCAGTCTTCCTCCCCTCGCCATTCTGCTCATCAGCAGGTACGCAGTAATGCGCCGTTGATGAACTATCAGGAAGAGGAGAGGAAGGTTGAACGTTTTTTCTTTGATCCTAATACCGCCGACAGTACACAGCTCTTACGCCTCGGCCTCACCCCCTTTCAGGTGAAGTCTATCTATCGTTACCGTGCTCATGGCGGTGTCTATCGTCGTGTGACCGATTTTGCCCGAGTCCCTGGCCTCACGGCAGGTCAGTATAACGAGTTGAAAAGTTATATCCGCATCTCTCCCGATTTCCTTCCCGCCGATGCGTTGACCGAGGTGCGTCAGGCCAATGACAGTCTCAGGGCCCTTCACGGACCGAAGAAGATACGTAGCGGAGAGCGCATCTTTCTCAACACCTCAGACACCCTTATGCTCAGGCGCGTGCCAGGGATAGGTTCGGCGTATGCAGCGCTTATCTATCGTTACGGACAGCGGTTGGGTGGCTATGTCAGTGTTGACCAGTTGGATGAGCTCCCCAGCCTTCCTTCACAGCTGAAGGATTATTTCGCTATCGATTCCACTGTCCATCCCAAGCAGCTGGCAGTGAACAAACTCAGCGTTCAGGCCCTCCTCAATCATCCCTATATCAATTTCTATCAAGCCCGTGATATCGTCGATTACCGTCGCAAGCATGGGCGTATCTCGCAGCTCAGCGACCTCCGTCTCTTTCCCCATTTCACCCCCTCTCAGCTCCAGCGCTTAGCCCCTTATCTCCATTTCGAGTAAGCAGGAGGCGTGTTGAGGGCAGTTATTCTGAGGATTCGTCGATGAGAATGAGTTGACTTACGGAAAGAATGCTTATCTTTGCACTCAACAAAAACGAGAACGATATGAAAACATTTATTCATGCTGATGACCTCGGCGACCTGCGCAAGGCGCTCGCTGAGGCCGCTGATATCAAAGCTAACCGCTACAAATATCAGGAGTTGGGCAAGAACAAGACGCTGATGATGATCTTCTTCAATAACTCTCTGCGCACCCGACTGAGTACACAGAAGGCCGCTATGAACCTCGGAATGAACGTCATCGTGCTCGATGTGAATGCAGGTGCTTGGAAACTGGAGACGGAGCGTGGCGTGATCATGGATGGCGACAAGAGCGAACACTTGCTCGAGGCTATCCCCGTGATGGGCTGCTACTGCGATATGATAGGCGTAAGGTCGTTTGCCGGCCTCTCCGACAGGGCGTATGACTATGCTGAGACGGTGTTACAGCAGTTTATCCGTTACAGTGGCAAGCCCGTTTTTGCCATGGAGACAGCTACCGTTCATCCCTTGCAGGCCTTTGCCGACCTCATTACCATCGAAGAGCATAAGACCATGGCTCGCCCCAAGGTGGTGCTCAGTTGGGCTCCCCACTGCAGAGCGCTCCCTCAGGCCGTTCCCAATTCCTTTGCCGAGTGGATGAACAAGGCCGATGTTGACCTCGTCGTCACCCATCCCAGGGGCTATGAACTCGACCCGAAGTTTGTGGGCGATGCCCATGTGGAATATGACCAGATGAAGGCGTTGGAAGGTGCCGACTTCGTCTATGCCAAAAACTGGAGCTGTCCGGGTGTTACCTGTCCTTCCGACTACGGAAAGATCCTCTGCACCGACAGAAGCTGGACCATTGACGAGGCACACATGGCGGTGACTAACAATGGTAAGTTTATGCACTGTCTGCCCGTGAGACGCGGACTGATAGTTACTGATGAAGTGATAGAGGGTGGCAACTCCCTGGTGATTCCTGAGGCTGCCAACAGAGAGATCTCCTGTTCGGTGGTGATCAAGCGGATGTTGGAAGCCATGAAATAAGCAGTGCCCACGAGGGCACCGCCGTTTTAGCGTTTCACCCTCTTCACCAGCTCCCCTTGGAACGTGGGGAGGGTGAGACACACAGAGTCGCAGTTGAGTGAGCTGCAGATGATGCTGATATAGAATTTCGACGAATAGTACGCTGGCACCCCGCCCTGGTCGTGATAGAGTGTGAGGTAAGCTGTTGAGCTACCATCGTCGTTACGCTGTTTATGCGTGAGTACTACGCCGAGTGTGTGTTTCTGTTGCTCCCCCTGTGTGTCACCTACCTTGAGGTAGCATCCAAGGTTGAGATATTTGCCTGCACAGCTCATCCACAGACTCTCAAACGAGATAGGGTCGGTCTTCATCTCTTTCACCTCGCTGAGAGGAGTGGGAACGATGGTAGGCACCGCCGACCAACTGACAGCCTCTGCCTGAAGGGCGGAGGTTTTGTTGTAATAGAGGATGGCCCGATAGGTAGTGTCAGGACGTTGCATACCCTTTCTCGTCACAGGAGCGGTGAGCATCATCTCCTCACCATCATCGACCACCACCTTATAGGTTGCCCCATGGTTGTCGGTAAAGGCCTCTACAAAGTCGGCCTGGGTGAGCGAGAGCTCCCCCGTACCTTCATCGTAGGACGACTGCTCACAGGCGGTGAGGAGTAAGGTGCCGATGAGCAGCAGAAGCCATTGCGCTGTTCTCATTCGCCGACAGCTTTTTTGTGGTTGATGGCAGGGTTGGCATACATCTCCAGCATTTTCTCCTGGAGGAAGACGATATCCTTCTGAGGCATCTCAATGCGATTGATCTGCTGTTTGAGATAAGTCTCGAAAGACTTCTTCTCTTCCGCTGTATAGGTGCCAGCCCACTGTTGCTCACCCGTGAGGAGATGAGCAGCGATGAGGTTGTTGGGATAGAGACGATATCCTTGGTGGATGGCCTTGTCGATATGCGCTGCCACTGCATCGAAGAACTCACCCTTGGGCAGTGCCGCCGCTGTAGCGGTGAGGTAGGTGTCGATACAGGGAGCACACTGATAATGAATCCTACCCTTATAGCCCATGATGCCCGTCTGCATGCTACGCACGTCGTCAGCCTTCGTCTTCTTCCACTCTGGATTGTCGCGCTTGAGCTGCATCTCCATTGCCTTGAGCCAGTCGCAGGGGTCATATTCATAGGAGATGGCAACGGGGACGATATGTAGGGCGGCGAGACGCTCGCTGGCACTTCCCGTGCCCCCCATCGCCATCATCTTCAGTACCGACGGCTGTGTGCGGTCGTCGCTGTCCTTAGCACGTCCCTCACGCTGTGCAATCCATATATTGTCGTTCTTCTCATCGATGACAAAGTGCATATATTCAGCCATGCGCTTGCTCGAAGCCAACATCTCCCGCATGCTGGCACTTCGCTCCACGATAAACGACTTATTCACCCTCACGAGGTCTTTTATCCATGGTGCGGCCAGGAGGTTGTCGCCGATGGCTATCTCACAGGTGGTGGAGAAGCCCTCGTCGATGAGCAGCATGTCGAGCAGTGCAGAGTCGAGCACGATGTCGCGGTGGTTGCTCACAAAGGTGTATCGTTTGGTGATGTCGATGGCAGAGAGGTCGATATCACATCCCTTACTTGCTTTGGCGAGCAGGTCTTTGAGGAAGGGATAGCAGAACGTTTTCTGGAAGTCGAGGTTGGTGGCACACCCTCTCATCTTGGCGACAAGCGCCTCGAAAGGCACTTGAGGGAAGACGACGGCGGCAACCTGTCGGAAGGTGGCATCGCCGATGAGGCGATCGAACACTTCGGGCAGCTCCTCGGGCTCAAAAGGCCTGATCGCATCATACTGAGAAGGAACATTCATAGGCTGTATTTTTTATGTGTTGTTGATGATAGGGAGGGTTAGAACTGGTTTTCCACGATATCGGTGAGCACGTCGCTCATCTTCAGACCGGCGGCTTTCACCTGCTGTGGGATGAAGCTCGTGAGCGTCATACCCGGTGTGGTGTTGATTTCGAGGAGGTTGATTTTATCTATCTCCTTTCCGTCCTTGTCCTTACCCTTACCGATGATATAGTCAATGCGGATGATACCGTTGCAGTGGAGGATGTCGTAGATATGACTGGTGAGGCGTGCCACGCGGTCGGCGGTCTCAGGATGGAGACGAGCAGGAGTGATCTCCTTCACCTGCCCGTTATATTTGGCATCATAGTCGAAGAACTCATTCTCCGTCACCACCTCAGTGGCAGGCAGCACCACACTCTTTGTCTTGGTCTTATAGCAGCCGATAGAGATCTCCGTTCCTTCAAGATACTGCTCCACCATCACGTCGGAGCTCTCTAACATCGCCTTGCGGATGGCTGGTGCCAACTGATCTTTGTTCTTCACCTTCGTCACTCCGAAGCTACTGCCGTCGGCGGCAGGTTTCACGAAGCAGGGCATGCCTATGCGCTCCTCTATCTCATCGTCCGATGCCACCTCTTCGTATCCCTTACGTATGAGCAGGCTGTCTGCCACGCTCACCCCATAGGCTCTAAGATACTGGTTGAGGACAAACTTGTCGAAGGTGAGTGCTTCTACCAGCACGTTGCTGGTGGAGTAGGGCAGACGGATGAGGTCGAAATAGCCTTGGAGCAGTCCGTTCTCTCCTGGGGTTCCGTGGATGGTGATATAGGCATAATCGAAGCGTTGCTTCTCGCCCTGCCATGTGAAAGAGAAGTCGTTCTTGTCGATAGGAGTGGTGGTGGCATCGGGCAGGTGTACATGCCAGCTGTCGCCTTTGATATCTACAATAAACACCTCATAACGCTCTTTGTCGAAGAACGAGAACAGTCCCTGGGCAGATCGGAGGGACACGTCATGTTCTGATGAATCGCCGCCACATACGATGGCAATTACTCTTTTGTCTTGTTTCATTGTTTTGCTGTATGTTGTTTTCCTAAATTATTATCTATTCTATGGTCCTCACTCGCTGTTGCCGTAGCTTCGCCTCCATTTCTCCAAGAGCGCTTCCATGTCATCGGGCAGTGGAGAGGTGAAGTCCATCTGTTTTCCTGTCAGCGGGTGAACGAAGCCCAGTGTTCTGGCGTGGAGTGCCTGTCGGGGGCAGAGTTTGAAGGCGTTGTTGACAAACTGTCGGTAGGAGGCAGTCCGCTCCCCGCGCAGTATCTCCATGCCGCCATATCGTTCATCAGCGAAGAGCGGGTGACCGATATGTTTCATGTGCGCCCTTATCTGATGTGTGCGCCCTGTCTCCAGTACGCACTCTACGAGCGTGACATATCCCCATCGTTCCATCACTTTGTAGTGGGTGACAGCCGGCTTGCCCGTCTCGCTGTCGGGCGGGAACACCGCCATGCGCAGTCGGTCTTTAGGGTCACGTCCGATGTTGCCTTCTATGCGTCCACTATCTTCAACGAAGTTGCCCCATACCAGGGCGTTGTAACTGCGGTGGGTGGTTTTGTTGAAGAACTGCACGCCGAGGTGTGTCTTCGCCTCGGGCGTCTTTGCCACGACGAGCAGTCCGCTGGTATCTTTGTCTATGCGGTGGACGAGCCCCACCTGTGGGTCGTTGGGGTCGTAGGAGGCTACATCCTTCATGTGCCATGCCACGGCATTGATGAGTGTGCCGTTGAAGTTGCCACAACCAGGATGCACCACCATGCCTGCCGGTTTATTGATAACCATGAGTGCCTCGTCCTCATAGACGATGTCGAGAGGGATAGCTTCGGGGGTGATGGTCGTATCGTAGTGTGGACGGTCGAGCATGAGGCAGACCACATCACCGGGGCGTACCTTGTAGTTGCTCTTCACCGGCTTGTCGTTGACATGCACAAATCCTGCGTCGGCAGCTTTCTGTATGCGGTTGCGACTGGAGTGTTGCAGTTTCTCGAAAAGAAACTTATCTACTCGCACCGCCACCTGTCCTTTGTCGGCAGTGATGCTGAAATGTTCGTAGAGCTGTTGTAGCGAGAAGTCGAGGAGTTCGTTGTCGTCGTTGTTCATTGTCCTTCTTCGTTTACGGGTTCAAACTCATCCACTTCGCTCTCTCCGTCGCCTTCCCCTATCTCCACTACTTCCGTATCGGTGTCATCCTCGTAGAAGCTCCCGCTGCCAATCACGAGGCAGATAGGCACCTCTGTGGTCACCTTCTCCCCGGCAGTCAGGTTCTTCCCGTCTCTTATGACGCCATACACCCAGTCTTTCTCACCTTCAACCATTCGAGGTGCGAGGAGGTTGAATCCCATGTTTTTCAGCAATGCCTCGGCCTCGCGCCTACTGCTGTTGTCGATGATGTCGGGGATGCTTACTGTGGGCGAGGTGAGCGAGTTGATGGTGACATAGATGGTGCGCCCGCTCTTGATGAACGTGCCTTCCTCCGGTGTCTGAATGAGGATGACCTCGGCGGGGAGCAGACGGTTATGACCGCTGTCGGTCACCTGCACCTTGATGTCGTGCTGTGCCATGAGACGTCGTGCTTTCTTTATGTCCATTCTGTAGAAGTTGGGCACGGGGATGGCCTCATCGTGATGCGTGTAAACATTCAGTCCCCAGTGCACCCCCCAACAGAGTCCTATCACGACGATGACCATCGCGAGAAGGTTGAGCCAGAGAAAACGGCTCTTCAGTTTCTTCGTCAATTCCTTCGTTGTCATTGTATGTAGATCGAATCAGATGCAAATTTAGAGATTATTTCCGAATAAACATGCTATATGTCTTGCAAAAATTCTGTTAAAAGCACCGGCAATGGCAGCAGGAGTCGGACGAAAGCACTATATTTGCCGACAATATCTATTGTTAACAAAAAAATAACGTGTATTTATGAAGAAAACGATGATGGCGGTAGTGACCGCAGCTGTGGTCGGTGCTTGTAGCAGTGAGCCCAAGTATCTCAGTTATGAAGGTTTGTCGATGGGACTTCCCGCCAAGGTTTTTGCCGACTCTCTGTTGAAGCGCGGCATGGTGGTCGATACGCTCAATGAGGAGACCGACCGTGTGGTGATGCTCATGCCGGGAGAGACGAAGAAGGTGACAGTGATAATGAACGGTGAGGCCATCGCTTCCGTTCAGGAGAGTTATGAGGCCACCTATAACGACAGCACCCGTCAGCTCTTCAAGAAGTATTACGACCGATTGGTAGAGGAGATCAATCCTTATCCCGAGATGCCCAAGAATGCCGAAGACCATAAGGAGGCACGTTTCCAGGCAGATGAGGGGATGGTGACGCTCATCTTAGAGAATACCTATACGCCCAGCTTCGGTATTGTTTACGAGAATAAGCAATCGGAGGAATAGGCGCCAGCTCAACCATTGGTGACGCGCAGGAAGGCGCCTTCTATCCACACGCGGTATTCTATCAGGCGCGTACCATCGGAGGATGTTCCGCTGTAGTTGAGTTCATAGCGTCGATGGCAGGTGCTGCAGCTCACCGCCTGTCCGTGCGCTTCAAACGACAGCGGAAACTGTCGCGAGGTGCTGTTGGCCAAGCAGTAGGGACACTGTCCGTCGTAGGCAGCCAGTCCGTTGAATGTAGTGCAGCCGATAATCAGTAGGCCGTCAGCCCCCACGTTACCAATCGCTCGGTTCTCCTCCTCGGTAGTGAGATAAGTGGTCTCCACGGGGTTGGTGTTGTTGGGGCGGATAGAGAGTAGGTGGATACCCTTCTCGCGCTTCACGTCAACGATGACAAACATTCCGGGATTGGTGAGCGTGCGTGTGAGTGCGCTCGTGGCGTGCAGCGCCGTGTTAAAAGAAAAAGTACATACATAATGGGATGAGTAGCGCTCCTCTGAGGATGAACATCCGAGGAGCGCTATCATCGATAATATCGCAGTAATCTTCTTCATGTATAGACGTAGCGTTAGGACTTGAGCAAGTTGCTGATAGCCTCTTCCACCTGTTCGAAATGGAAGGAAGAGAGCCTCTTGTCCATCAGCGCCTCAATCTTGTCGTTCTCGAGGTTGCCTATGCTCCCCTCGTGAGTGTGATGAATCTCCTTGTTGGCCACGAAGGTACCCTCCTCTATGGCTAAGCCCACCTGCTTGTAAGCATCTCTGAAGGGAACACCTGCAGCAGCCAGTCGGTTGACTTCCTCTACGGAGAAGATAGGGTCGTAGATAGGATTATCGAGGATATTTCTGTTCACCTCCATGCGGTTGATGATATAAGCTGTCATCTCTATGCAGTCGGCAAGTTCGTCGAAGGCAGGTAGGAACACCTCCTTGATGATCTGAAGGTCGCGGAAGTAGCCCACAGGAAGATTGTTCATGATGAGCGTGATCTGTTGCGGTAGTGCCTGCAGTTTGTTACACTTGGCTCTGATGAGTTCGAAGACATCAGGGTTCTTCTTATGAGGCATGATACTGCTTCCCGTGGTACACTCTTTGGGTAGTTGGACGAAGGCGAAGTTCTGACTGTTGAACAGACAGGCGTCGAAGGCCAGTTTGCTCAGTGTGCCTGCCACCGAAGCGATGGCGAAAGCCACGTTACGCTCCGTCTTTCCTCGTCCCATCTGTGCGTAGACCACGTTATAACACATTGTCTCAAATCCCAGCAGACGTGTTGTCATGCTGCGGTCGAGCGGGAAGGAGCTTCCATAGCCAGCTGCCGACCCCAGTGGGTTGCGGTTGGTGATCTGCCATGCAGCGTGAAGCATCGTCATGTCATCGACAAGGCTCTCTGCATAGGCACCAAACCACAGCCCGAATGAGCTGGGCATTGCCACCTGAAGGTGGGTATATCCCGGCATGAGCACCTCCTTATATTCATTGCTTTTGGCGATGAGTTCGTCGAAGAGCGACTTTATCTCACCTGCTATGCGCATGAGCTGATGACGTGTGAAGAGTTTGAGATCGACAAGCACCTGGTCGTTGCGCGAGCGCCCGCTGTGAATCTTCTTTCCCATATCACCCAGGCGGCGTGTGAGCATGAGTTCCACTTGCGAATGCACATCCTCCACATCCTCCTCGATGACAAACTGTCCCTCTTGACACATGGCATAGAGTTTGCGGAGCTCATCGAGGAGCACCGGCAGTTCGTCCTTGTCTAAGAGCCCGATATGCTCCAGCATAGTGATATGCGCCATTGAGCCCAGTAGGTCGTAGGGAGCAAGGAGCAGGTCGAGCTCCCTGTCACGTCCCACGGTAAAGCGCTCTATCTCTTTGTTGACTTCAAAGTTCTTTTCCCAGAGTTTCATTCGATGTAGTGTTATTCGTAAGGAATGAGTGTGAGCGCATCAGCAATTTTCTCCACCCCATCTTTCAGCGGTCCGCTCACCATAGCCTTCAGCATGAATGGGATATCGGCTTCCAGCGTCACCTTCAGTTTGCTTGTTGTCTCGGTGACGGGGAGCATCTGTATCCACAAGGTGAAGGGCAAAGGCGACTGTTCCGCCTGAAACTTGACACATTTGGGAGCTTCTCTGTCGATGATACGCATACGTATAGTGCCCACGGGAGCCACGGAGAGAGACACACTGTCGCTGTCGAAGTTGAAGTCGTTCACCTTGTCAGCGGGGATGCGGTCGCGCACCCGCTCCAGGTTGCTCAGGTCGCTGATGTTGCGATAGACGGCCTCCTGAGGGTAGGCTATCTGTTTGATGCTACTTTCAAATTTTGACATAGGAGTGTCGTGAGTTATTGATTCCAGGTAGAAGGATTTTTACGCCACTCGTTGAGCAGTTCCACATCGTCGCTGCTGATATATCCTGTGGCAACAGCCTGAGCCACCACGTGCTCATAGTCGGTGAGCGTGATGAGCTCCACGTCGGAAGCGGCAAAAGCCTGGGCAGCCACGGGGAATCCATAGGTGTAAGATGCCACCATACCTACCACCTCGCAGCCATAGCGGCGGATAGCTTCCACAGCCTTCAGACTACTTCCTCCGGTAGAGATGAGGTCTTCCACCACCACCACTTTGGCGCCGGTGGCCAGTTCGCCCTCAATGAGGTTCTCCAGTCCGTGATCCTTTGGTTTGCTACGCACATAGACAAAGGGCAGGTTGAGCTCATCGGCAACCATCGCACCCTGGGCAATGGCACCAGTGGCGACACCGGCAATGGCGGTAGCCTCGGGGAAACGGGCCTGTATGAGATGACACAACTCCAGCTTTACGAAGTTGCGAAGAGCGGGATAGGAGAGCGTCTTACGGTTGTCACAATAGAAAGGCGACTTCCAACCGGATGCCCATGTGAAGGGATTGTTGGGTTGCAACTTGATGGCTTTCACCTCAAGGAGTTTGGCAGCAAATGAGTTCTTGATAGCTTCCATAATGATATGCTGAAAATACGGTTAATATAATACGTTACTAATCATGTGCTATTACAAACTGCAAAGTTAGGTATTCTTGACCGAATGCGAGGACGGTGAAGGTTAAAAGAGTTTAATTTAATTTGGGT
This sequence comes from Prevotella sp., assembly GCA_018385335.1. Taxonomy (GTDB): domain Bacteria; phylum Bacteroidota; class Bacteroidia; order Bacteroidales; family Bacteroidaceae; genus Prevotella. The sequence goes on along the minus strand of JAHAZN010000016.1, from coordinate 26,410 downwards.
TTACCTTGTTGCGGTCATGAAACGTGTATGTCCGAAGGAATCATCCTTCAGTCGTATATCCGAAAATCCCAAGCCCGCCAGGGTCTCCCAGAGGAAGTCTTCATAGAGTGGGTTAAACTCAAAGAAGAGTTGTCCGCCAGGCAGTAGTGCCCACTGAGCATAGTTGCTGATGGCACGGTAGAAGCGCATGGGGTCGTCGTCGGGCACAAAGAGAGCGAGTTCCGGTTCATGGCGCAGCACGTTGGGTGCCATGGTGCTCCTCTCGTTCTCGCAGATATAGGGAGGGTTGCTCACCATGATTTGCCATTGTGCAGGGGCTGAGCAAAGCTTCAGCACATCCTGCTGTTCGAACCTCACGGGCGCATGTAGCTGTCGTGCGTTCTCCTTAGCGGTGTTGAGGGCAGGTAGGCTCACGTCCCACGCCGTCACCTCATAGTCGGGCAGTTCCAGCGCCAGTGTGATGGCGATGCAGCCACTTCCCGTGCAGAGGTCGAGCAGTTGTGGGGAAGAGGAAAGTGTCTGTCGGTTCTTCTTCTCCTCCTCGATGACCCATTGGCAGAGCTCTTCCGTCTCAGGGCGAGGTATGAGTACGCTGGGGTTGACCTTGAATGAGCGGTCGCAGAAGGTAGCATTGCCGAGCACATATTGGATAGGCTCGGCATCGAGGAGACGTTGGTGTGCCCCGTGCAGGCGCTGAAGCTGTGCTGCTGACAGACGTTCTACGGCGCCACAGCAGAGGTCGGTGAGACTGAAGTCGAACAGCTCCTTCATCAGCAGACGGACGATAGCCTTTGCCTCACCTGCCTCATACAATGGTGTGAGCGAACGCCACAGTTGGTCGTAGGTCATTGCAGTGAGATGACTATTTGAGGGTCTCGGTATCAATCTTATAGATAGAACCGGTGGTGGGGTTGAGTTGCAGGTGAGTAATCATCTTCCTGTTGAAGAGTTCGCCACTGAGCAACTCAGTATTGCCATATTGGGCAGCATGAATCTCGAAGCTACCCATCATCTTCTGGTCTTTTGTTATTGTGATTTTTATCTTTCCGGGGATGTTGACCATGATACCGTCGTCGCCCACCTTGCTCTTTTTCTTTGCCGGAGCAGCGGCGACAGGTTCAGGCACGTTATGTTCATCCTCGATACAGATATAGAAGGGCACCCCCGAGAGGTCATCGCTATCCACGATGCCACGGTGTTTCGACAGTCTGAAGAGCACCTCCCTCTCTATGCCCCTCTGCGGACAGTAGGTGAACACATGTTCGGTGGTGTCGCGTATGGTGGTGCCGCTGAACATCGATGTGAGGAGCGTGTTCTGGTGCTCGAGCTGGTCGATCATGATGCGCAGCTGTTCCCCATCCTTGGGCATGAAGTCGGCTTGTCCCTTCAGCAATTGGTTCTTGCTCTCCCTGATATCATAAATCTCCTGTGCGGTAAGTTCAGCCATCTTTGCAGTACTTCCAGCCGAGAGAATCTCCTCGTTAAGGAGCGAGCGTGGCTGTTGCTGCTGTTGACGTGGGGCAGGGGTGAAGGCAGTGGGAGCCTTGATGGTGATAGGCTGAGCGTTGATAGCCAGCAGTCTTCCGTCGTCGGCAAGCGTCATATTGGTGCCTGTGCTCTTACTGTTAAACTTCACCATATAACAGCGCGAGGTATCCGCCACCCCCTCCTGAGTGAGAGAGAGCGTGGTGACGCGGTAGGTGGCGACAGGCTGCTGCACCACATCATTGAGTTTCATATATTTATGTGCATAGGCGCAGAAGTCGCCCGGCGTATAGGTTGTCTTCTCTACCTGCACGGCGATGCGCACTATGGTCTTTGGAAGATAATAGACCGCCCCCTCAGGAGTGACATTGGGTTGGTATTTGTTGAGGAGAGTCTGTGCAGACAGGAGACAGGATACCGTCAGAAACGCGGTGAGCAGGAGCGCTCTGCAACTGATGGAGAAATGATAGTTCATAACAATATATGTAATAATAATGTGTTACTGATGCGGTGATGATTGCTGCAACTGTAGGATAGCCTGCGGCAGTGCGTCGATGATGTCAGAGGCAATCATGCCCTCCATCCCTTTGACCTCGGCAGCTATGTCGCCTGCCAGTCCGTGCAGATAGGTTCCGAGCAGACAAGCCTGCTCCCTGGTGTAGCCACGTGTGAGGAGTCCGGTGAGGATGCCCGTGAGCACGTCTCCGCTCCCGGCTGTTGCCATCCCGGCATTTCCAGTGGTGTTGAAGACCACGTGACCGTCGGGGAAACAGATGGCTGTGTAATGCCCTTTGAGGATAACGAATCCCTGCAGACGTTTCGCCATAGCTATTGCCTTCTGCAACCGCTCAAAGCTGTCGGAGCTGTGTCCTGAGAGCCTGTCAAACTCCTTGGCGTGAGGTGTGATGATGACCCCCTTAGGCAACTGCTGCAGCCATGCAGGATGATTGGAGAGGATATTGAGAGCGTCAGCATCGGCAACGATAGGACACTGTGTTCGTCGCAGTTGTGCGATGAGGGCGATAGCCGTCTGCTCACTGGTGCCCAGTCCGGGCCCGATGCCCAGTGCGTGATAGTCGTCGGAGTCGACAGGCTCACTGAAGATGGTCTCCTCCTTATCAAGCTGCACCACCGCCTCGGGCACCGCTATCTGCATGAGTAGGTTGTTGTGTCGTGGGGTATGTATGGTGACCTTCCCCACCCCCGAGCGGAGACAGGCACGTGTGGCGAGGATAGCTGCTCCCCCCATGCCATAGCTTCCGGCGATGAGCAGCGAGTGGCCTATCGTCCCCTTATGTGCGAAGGCTGACCTCCTTGTCATCATCTTAGTCACCTCTTCGCGTTCGAGCGTAGAATAATGTGTGGTTGCAAGCTCCATTCCCTCTTCGCTCAGACGAATGTCGAGCACCTCCACCTCGCCCAGGAACGACTGGTTCTCTGCAAAGAGGAATGAGAGTTTGGGTTGTTGCAGGGTGAGGGTGAGGTTGGCGCGTATGATGTTCGCCCTCACGTTGAATGAGTTGTCCTCGCTCATCAGTCCTGAAGGGAGGTCTATGCTCACCACCTTAGCAGGTGAGGCATTGATATATTTCACCAGCGAGGCAAAGCCCCCCGCCAGCGGTTTGTTGGTGCCCGAGCCAAACAGTCCATCGATCACCACGAGCGATGATGTGAGTTGTGGCGGGTCAAACTCCTGTGTGACCTCGACAAACAACTTCACACGTTTACATTCTTCCAGTCGCTGCTTGTTGCTTGCGCAGTCTGCAGACAAGCGTCCACCGATATTAAAGAGATAGACGCTCACCTCATAGCCCAGTTCCGCCAGCATCCTGCTCACCGCCAGCGCATCCCCACCGTTGTTGCCCGGACCGGCAAAGGTGACGAAAGTCGTTGAGGTCGTCCAGCGCTCAGCGATGGCGCGTGTCAACGCCTTTGCGGCGCGCTCCATGAGCTGAAGCGATTCAATAGGCTCGTGGGCAATGGTATATTGGTCGAGCTCGTGTATCTGTGAGCTTGTTAGGATTTTCATACCGCAAAGATAAGTGAAGTAGGGGAGAAAACAAAATAAAATGTAGAAAATAGTGTACTTTTTACAGCGAATTGATAGATTTTTCGTAATTTTGCCTGCACTATACAAAAAAAATATCTCCCAATGAGTGTCGTAAGAATCAAAGACAAAACGTTTAAGACGTTTATTCCGGAAAGCGAAATTAAAGCTCAGGTGCAGCGTGTGGCACAGCAGATCAACGAGGATATGAGGGACAAAAATCCCTTGCTCCTCGCCGTGCTCAACGGCTCTTTTATCTTTGCCGCCGACTTGATGCGTGCGCTCACCATTCCCTGTGAAATCTCCTTTGTGAAACTGGCTTCCTATCAGGGCACCACCTCCACGGGAAAGGTGAAAGAGGTGCTTGGCATCAACGAAGATCTCACGGGGCGCACCGTCATCATTGTTGAGGATATCGTAGAGAGTGGTCTCACCATGCAGCGAATGATAGAATCTCTCGGTACGAGAAATCCAGAGAGCATCCACATCTGCACACTGCTGCTCAAGCCAGAGCGTCTCAAGGTACCTCTTAACATAAAGTACACGGTCTTCAGCATCCCCAACGACTTCATCCTTGGCTATGGGCTCGACTATGACCAGCAGGGCAGGCAGTTGAGAGACATCTATACATTGGTAGAATAGCTGTTTTGATAAGACCGATGAGCAGCGAAAAGCGCTGCCATGGCGAGAACCGAACGAGCAGCGAGAGCCATCAAGTTTACTTGAATGGCAGAGTCGCGAGGAGGAAGACAAAGTCAAAGGGTTGGAGTTCATCCCAAGGTAAAAAGAATCTATATAACAACACAAATAAAGATGAAAAATATTGTGATTTTCGGTGCCCCCGGCTCAGGCAAGGGCACACAGAGTGAACTGATAATGAAGAAATACGGACTGGGTCACATCTCCACGGGCGATGTGCTCAGGGCAGAGATAAAGAACGAGACACCGCTCGGTCTCACCGCCAAATCGTTTATCGATAAGGGGCAGCTCATTCCCGATGAGCTCATGATCGACATTCTCGCTACCGTCTATGATGGTTTTGGCAAGGAGCACAGCGGTGTCATCTTCGACGGTTTCCCCAGGACGATACCCCAGGCAGAGGCGCTGAAGAAGATGCTTGCCGAGCGCGGTCACAGTGTGTCAGCGATGATAGAGCTCTATGCTCCCGAGGATATCCTGATGGCGCGACTGCTCAACAGAGGCAAGGAGCAGGGGCGTTCCGACGACAATGAAGAGACGATACAGAAGCGCCTTAACGTATATCACTCTCAGACAGCTCCCCTCATCGACTGGTATAAGCAGGAGCATCTGCACCACTATGTGAAGAGCTATGGCGAGCTCGACGTTATCTTTGGCGATGTATGCAAAGTGATTGACTCCTTATAAATAAATATGGCAGAATCCAATTTCGTTGACTATGTAAAGATCTACTGCCGCTCAGGTAAGGGCGGTCGTGGGTCCATGCACCTCAGACACGTGAAGTATAACCCCAACGGAGGTCCGGATGGCGGCGATGGCGGCGATGGCGGCAGTGTTTATCTGCGAGGCAATCACAACTTCTGGACGCTCCTACATCTCAAGTACGAACGTCATGTGCGTGCAGAGCATGGCGGCAACGGAGGTAGAGACAAGTGTCATGGTACCAACGGAAAGGATGTATATATCGACGTGCCCTGCGGTACGGTTGTCTATAATGCAGAGACAGGAAAATATGTGTGCGATGTGACCTATGACGGTCAGGAGGTACTACTGCTCAAGGGCGGACGCGGCGGGCTCGGCAATTTCCAGTTCCGCTCTGCCACCAACCAAGCGCCACGCTATGCACAGCCTGGAGAGCCCATGCAGGAGATGACAATCATCCTCGAGCTCAAACTCCTCGCCGACGTGGGACTGGTAGGCCTTCCTAATGCGGGCAAGTCAACGCTACTCTCTGCGCTCTCCTCAGCCCGTCCCAAGATAGCCAACTATCCCTTCACCACCCTCGAGCCCTCCCTCGGTATTGTGAGCTACCGCGACCGCCAGTCGTTTGTCATGGCAGACATCCCCGGCATCATCGAGGGAGCGAGCGAAGGCAAAGGTCTCGGACTGCGTTTCCTAAGACATATCGAGCGCAACTCACTGCTGCTCTTCATGGTTGACAGCGAGAGCGATGATATCAGGCGAGACTATGAGATGCTTGTCAACGAGCTCAGAAACTTCAACCCTGAGATGATGGACAAGCACAGGGTGCTCGCCGTCACCAAATGCGACCTACTCGACGATGAGCTCATCGCGATGCTCCGCGAGACAACCCCCGACGATATCCCAGTGGTCTTCATCTCGTCGGTCACGGGCAAGGGTATCAGCGAGCTGAAGGATGTGCTGTGGCGTGAACTCAACAGCGAGAGCAACAAACTGCAGACCATCATGTCTGAGGATACGCTCGTTCACCGGGATAAGGACATGAGCCGTTTCCGGTTGGAGATGGCGCAGGAAGGTGAAGACGACGACCTCGTCTTTATCGATGAAGACGAGATAGAGGATGTCGAGGATATCGACGATTTTGAATATGAAGAGTCTGAGGAAATACGCTAATGAGATATCCCGGCCTTCTTCTCCTCCTCTTAGTGCTGCCGCCGGTCACACCAGCCACCGCCGACGACCATCTATTCACGCAGCTTGAGCAGCAACAGATTAGTATTGCTACTCCGGGGCTCTTCGACCGTTCGCTGGCTTTCACCATCGACTTCTCCCATCTCAAGGAGGGCAGTTATTCTTTTCCCCTCCCGATAGGCAAGGCCAGACAGTTGAAAGACAATTATGTGGAGATCTCCACGAAGAAGGGCGATGCCGTGAAGGCGATGTTCGATGGAGTGGTGAGAGTAGCCAAGAAACACAGCACGCAGGGCAATGTCATCGTGGTGCGCCACGCCAATGGTCTGGAGACGGTCTATGCCCACAATGCGCAGAACCTCGTTGAGGTAGGCAGTAGAGTGAAGTCGGGACAGACCATAGCTATCGTGGGCGGTGAGGCAGGCCACACTTTCTGCCTCTTCTCTGTGATGGTCAACGGCAACAGGATCAACCCCGCCACGCTCTTCAGTCTCTCCAACCACCGTCTCTACCGTCAGACGCTGATGTTCCGCAAGAAGGAGTCGGGCAATGTAGAAGTGACGGTGGTTCGTGGCGACAAGGAGAGCAGTCCCCGTGAGAGTATGCTTGCCGACTTCGACCCCCGGGTCAGTCCTTTCGCTCATCAGTCATCGTTCACGATTAAGTTTGATGAGCTCTCCGACGATGAGTGGGCCTATCCTCTTCCCAATGCCAAGGTCATCAGTCACTATGGTCGCCGTGGAGGCAGGTCGCACACCGGTGTTGATCTCAAGACCCGCGCCAACGACAATATCTATGCCGTCTTCGATGGTGTGGTGACGATGTCACAGCATTATTCGGGCTATGGCAAATGTATCAAGATCAAGCATGTCAATGGTTTGGAGACCCTTTACAGTCACAACTCCAAGAATCTTGTTAACGTAGGCGACCGTGTGCGTGCCGGTCAGCTCATAGCCCTCACGGGTCGTACAGGGCGCGCCACCACCGAGCATCTCCATTTCGAGTGTCGTGTAGGTGGTGTCATCATCGACCCCGCCAAGTTCTTCGATCACCAGCGCCATGAGCTACGAAAAAAGCCCCTCACCTTCACTAAGCAGGGGGGGCGTGTCGTTGTCAGGTAGTGGGAGAGCCATCCCCATTGAGATAGCTCAAGTGCTGCTACCAAGTATTCTTTAGTTATACTTCAATATCTGTCCTGGCATCAGTTTGGTGCGTTTTGTGATGCGGTTCAGTTTGCATAACGCATCGATAGACGTACCACGTTTCCGTGCGATAGCAGAGAGCGTCTCTCCACGCTTCACCTTATGGAAGCGCGCACTGCCATAGCTGCTCTTGGCGGTGATAGCAGGGGTGTTGATACGCTCATCCTCGCTCTGCTCATCGCTGTTGGCATAGAGCTCTCCGCCCACGCCACGCAGGCGGTTGGCTATCACCGACTCCTGCTCATAGCTGTCGCGGTGGAACATATAGTAGTCGTTGACGACATCCTGGTTTCTGAAGTCGAACATCAGGGCAGGGTTGAGGGCCACCCCACAGAGACGCGTTTCGAAGTGGAGGTGTGAGCCCGTGCTTCGTCCAGTGTTTCCGCCCAGTCCGATGGGGTCGCCGGCGCGCACCTCTTCGTTCTCTTTCACCAAGTGTTTCGACATGTGTCCATAGATAGTCTCCAGTCCGTTGTAATGACGTATCACCACATATTTTCCATATCCACGTCGCTCGTAGTTCACTATCCTCACCTTTCCGCTGAAAGCAGCGCGTATGGTGTCACCGATATACACCTTCACATCCAATCCCTTGTGCTGTCGGCCCCAGCGCGCGCCGAAGTTAGAGGTGAGCACCCGGTTGGTTGTAGGCATACAGAAGTCGCGCAGGTCGATACGGAAAGAGTCGGGCAACTCAGTGGCACGGTGAGCATACTTGTTCTCCCACTCCTCGTAGAGGTCTCCTGCAGGCGAGTCAAACTGTTCCTGCTGTATGAGTCGGTAGAGTGCCACGGAATCCACGGCCTTCACCCGCTTGTCCACCGGAGCCTGACGAGCCAACAAGTCCTGTCCCGACATCGTGAGTGATGAGAACGACATAAGCGTAGCGGCAACGATGGTTTTTATTCTTCTTGTCAACATAAATTGTTTCGGTTCTTACCAGTGTTTTCGAGCAGGGAATACGCAATAATTATAACCCAATTATTGTCGCTTCACCCCGCTATTTGTAATGCGAACGTTGCAAAGGTAGTAATTATTTTGTAATATGGGTGTCATATTAACACAAATTGTGTGTTTTTTAACACTTTGAATAACAACGAGATACCCACATCCGCCCGTTGTCCCAAGTATTTCTCATGAGATAGCAGCCCAGTTGATATCCGTTTTTCTCAGTTCTTTGAGCCGCTGCCATAGCATTTGATAGACCGTCTTTTCGCAGGTAGGGTCATCCTCGATGATACGCTGAGCCTCGTCGCGCGCCATCTGCACCAGCTGTCCGTCTCGTGCGATGTTAGCTATCTTTAGGTCGAAAGCCATACCACTCTGTTGAGTACCCTCCAGGTCGCCCGGTCCGCGCAGTTTGAGGTCAGCCTCGGCGATACGGAACCCATCATTGGTCTCACACATGATAGCTATTCTTTTCTTCGTGTCAGCGCTCAACTTATAAGGTGTGACGAGGATGCAGTACGCCTGTTCGGCGCCACGTCCCACCCTTCCGCGCAGCTGGTGCAGTTGCGACAGTCCGAAGCGTTGTGCGTCGAGGATCACCATCACCGAGGCATTGGGCACGTTCACCCCCACCTCAATCACCGTGGTTGCCACCAGTATCTGCGTCTCCCTTTTCAGGAACCTCATCATCTCCTCGTCTTTCTCTTTAGGTTTCATCCTCCCGTGCACCTTGCTGAGCTTAAATGTCGGGAAGATGTCACAGAGTGCCGCATAGCCGTCTTCGAGGTTTTTGAGGTCGATGTTCTCGCTCTCCTCGATGAGTGGGAAGACGAAATACACCTGTCGTCCCATCATCACCTGTTTCCTTATCCCCTCATAGAGACTCGTCAGCTGTCGGTCGAAGACATGCTGCGTCACCACCGGTTTTCTTCCCGGAGGGAGCTCATCGATGACACTCACGTCGAGGTCGCCGTAGAGCGTCATTGCCAGCGTTCGGGGGATAGGCGTGGCAGTCATCACCAGCACATGTGGCGGGTTGCTGCTCTTCTGCCACAGCCGTGCACGCTGCTCTACCCCAAACCTGTGCTGCTCATCGATGACCACCAGTCCGAGCCGGTCAAACCTCACTGCATCTTCGAGCACCGCATGTGTGCCCACCAGGAGATTGATGTTACCCGCCGCCAGATCCTCGAGAAGCGTCTTCCGCTGTTTTCCCTTCACCTGTCCGGTGAGCATCTCCACCCTGACAGGCATATCACCGAGGAAGTCTTTTATCGTCTGCAGATGCTGTTCGGCCAAGATCTCCGTAGGTGCCATGATACAAGCCTGGAACCCGTTGTCGAGAGCGATGAGCATAGCCATGAGCGCCACGAGCGTCTTTCCGCTCCCCACATCTCCCTGCAGCAGTCTGTTCATCTGCCTGCCGCTCCCCACGTCAGTCCTTATCTCCCTCATCACCCTTTTCTGTGCTTCGGTGAGCGCAAAGGGGAGGTGCTCATGGTAAAAGCCGTTGAAGAGCTCCCCTATGCGTGAGAACACGAACCCTCGGAACATCCTCCTATGGTCGCTGGCATAGCGTACGATGTTGAGCTGCACGAAGAAGAGCTCCTCAAACTTCAGTCGCTCCCTCGCCTTCTCCAGCGCCCTGGCGTCATGTGGGAAATGAATGATGCGTAGAGCCTCGTCCCTCCCCATCAGGTGATGCCTTTCGATGATGAAGTTGGGCAGCGTCTCCGCCATTGGCGATGTCAGTTTCTCCACGAGCGTCTTGATGAGTTTCTCCATCGATCGCGAGGTGATGCCCATCTTCTTCATCTTCTCCGTCGTGCTGTAGTAAGGTTGCAGCCCCCTGTTGCCCCTTTCTATCTGCTCAGTGTCCTCTATCTCGGGGTGCACCACATTGATTCTCCCGTTGAATACCGTCGGTCGTCCGAACACCACATAACGTTTGCCAACCGAATAGTTTTTCTTGGCATATTTCCCCCCGTTGAACCAGGTGAGGTCCATCACCCCCCTGCCGTCGGAGAAATGCGCCACCACACGCTCCTTCCTCGGTCCCATGTCAAAAGTTTCGAAACTGAGAATCTGTCCGCACACCTGCACATAAGGCATGTCGCCCGTGAGTTCAGCGATGCTATAGAACCTCGACCTATCGACATACTTATAAGGATAGTAGTTGATCAGGTCGCCAAAAGAGTTGATACCCAGTTGTTCGCTGAGCATCTTTTTCCTGTTGGGCCCCACACCGGGAAGATACATGATATCTTGTTCGAGGATAGGAAGTGGCATATCAGATAAGAAGCGAAGCTATTTGAAGGTCGAAGGGCGTAGTAATCTTGATATTCTCGCGGTTACCCTCCACGAGCACAATATCGTGTCCGAGGTGTTCCACCACCGAGGCATCATCAGTAAACACAGACGATTCCTCCTGTTGGTAAGCCCTTTTCAGCAGTCCGATGTCAAACACCTGCGGAGTCTGCACACTTCGGAACCTCCACCGTTCCACCGTCCTGCTTCCCCCGTCGGTCATCTCTCGCAAAGTCTCCACCACAGGCATTACCGGCACCGCCGTTCCCTTGCGCCTTGCCGTGTCATAACACCTTGCAATCATGTCGGGAGCAGGGAATGGGCGCACCCCGTCGTGCACGCCAACCACGCCCACCTCTCCATCGTCAATCAGTTGCAGTCCGTTGCTCACCGAGAGGAACCGCGTCATCCCCCCGTCAGCTATTTTCACGGGGACAGAAAACCCATGCGCTTGGCATAGCTTCTGCCAGTAAGCCAGCTGTTCTCTGGGCAGCACCAGGATGATGCGTATCATTGGAGCGCACAGATAGAACCGCTCTATGGTGCGCATCAGCACCGGTTTTCCCCCGAGAGGGAGAAACTGTTTAGGCACCTCGCTCCCCATGCGCATCCCCTTGCCTCCGGCCACGATAATTACATAGTCAGCCATCAGCAGAACATCATCCCTTGAGCCACCTCCCTACTCTTCTCTTCAGAGGAGAGCATGCTCAGCAGTGTGAAACCATAGTCGAAGGTAGCAGCCGGCCCCTTTCCCGTGACGATCAGTCCGTCCACGGTGACCAGTTCATTTGTAGTTGTAGCCCCCGTCAGCAAGTGTTCAAAACCGGGGTAGCATGTAGCGCGTCTCCCCTTGAGCAGTCCCAGCTGTCCGAGCACCATCGGAGCGGCACAGATAGCCCCCAGCAACTTCCCGTTCTGATGATGCGTCGTGAGCAGTCGATGCAGAGGGCGGCAGTCTAAGAGATTCGTTGCGCCGGGCATCCCCCCCGGCAGGAGCAGCAGGTCGGCCCCCTCGGCATCAATCTCGCCGAGCAGTCTGTCAGCCATCACCCTCACGCCGTGAGCTCCCACCACCTCATAACAGTCGGTGATACTCACCGTGAGCACCTCCACCCCTCCGCGTCGGAGGATATCCACCGGCCCCAAGGCCTCCATCTCCTCAAATCCCTGCGCCAAGAATACATAAACCCTTTTCATAACTGATTATTGATTGCTGATTGCTGATTATTGATTATTGATTGCTGATTGCTGATTATTGATTGCTGATATGTTAAGATTTCAGCGCCCTTTTGTAGAGTCTTATAGTCTCCCTGAGTCCCATATAGAGCGCGTCAGCGATGATAGCATGCCCTATGCTCACCTCATCGAGCCAAGGAATGCGCTGATGGAAGAAATGCAGGTTAACCAGCGAGAGGTCATGCCCCGCGTTCAGTCCCATCCTCAGTCGTCGTGCCTCCTCGGCAGCCTCCACAAACGGTCTTATAGCCTCCTCGCGGTCGGCAGCATAGTTGGCAGCATAAGGCTCCGTGTAGAGCTCCACCCTGTCAGCCCCACACCGCAGTGCACCCTCCACCATCTTAGGGTCAGGGTCAACGAAGATACTTGTGCGTATGCCCTCCTCCTTCATCCTCCCCACGATATCCGTGAGGAAGTTGATGTTCTCCCACGTGTCCCAGCCGTGGTTAGAGGTGAGCTGATGCTCGCTGTCGGGCACCAGGGTCACCTGATGAGGGTGGACGTCGAGCACGAGTTGCACAAACTTCCCTATAGGGTTACCCTCGATATTCATCTCCGTGGTGATGAGCGGTCGCAGGTCATACACATCCTGATAGCGTATATGACGTTCGTCGGGACGGGGGTGGACAGTGATGCCCTCCGCACCAAACTCTTCGCAGTGGGCAGCCACCATGAGCACATCGGGATTATTGCCGCCGCGCGCGTTGCGTAGCGTAGCCACCTTGTTGATATTAACGCTGAGTTTTGTCATTCTATAATAAAATTGTTTCCTTATTCGTTATTTCTTCCAAAAAGTCGTACTTTTGCAGTCAACTTGTCAATTTCTTCTGCAAAAGTAGTGTAATAGAACAAGAAAACCAAATTGTTTATCCATTTTATGCCCCACAGAACGTTAAAGTTTGCCATCTTCGGCAACACCTATCAAGCCAAGAAATCAGCCTCCATCCAAAAACTGCTTTCCCATCTCGACGAATATCGGGCAGTCATTGCAGTAGATCAGCCCTATCATGAGTTCCTCTGCCACACCCTTCGTCTCTCCCTCCCCCATGTCGAGGTGATTGCCGACGACCATTTCGAGGCCGACTTTGCCATCTCCATGGGAGGCGACGGCACCTTTCTCAAGACCGCTGCCAGGGTAGGTGCTAAACCCATCCCCATCCTCGGAGTGAACATCGGGCGATTAGGATTCCTTGCCGATGTCAACCCCTGCGACCTCGCCACCACTATCCACTCCCTCTATAAAGACGACTACGCCGTGGAGGAGCGCGAGCTCATCATGGTGAAGGCCGATGGTGCCCCCTTCACCCGCTACAGCTGTGCACTCAACGACATCGCCATCCTCAAGCGCGACGATGCCTCGATGATCTCCATCCAGGCGAGTGTCGATGGCCATTACCTCACCACCTTCCAAGCCGATGGTCTGGTGGTGAGCACTCCCACGGGCTCCACCGCCTATTCCCTTTCCAACGGCGGTCCCATCATCGTCCCCGGCACCAAGGTGCTCTCCATGACAGCCGTTGCCCCCCACAGCCTTAACGTGCGCCCCATCGTCATCCCCGACAGTTCAGAGATCACCTTCTCAGTAGAGAGCCGCAGTAACCATTTCCTCATCGCCCTCGACGGACGTTCAGAGAAATGTGCCACCGGCACAACCATCACCATCAGCAAAGCCCCCTATACCGTCAGCGTAGTGAAACGCTATGGTCAGACCTATTTCCAGACCCTTCGCGACAAGATGATGTGGGGAGCCGATAGAAGAGAATAGCCATGCGCAACACGATACAATGGTTATGGACCACCGCTAAGGGCCACCGCCTACAGATCACCCTCAACGCCCTCCTCGGACTGTTCAGCGTGGGCATAAGCCTGCTCACCGTGAGCGTGATGCATCAAGCCATCGACATCGCTGCTGGCGCCCGTCAAGGCTCGCTCATCCTCATGGTCAGTCTCATGGGCGCCCTCATCCTCACCGAGTTTGCTATCAGCATCACCAAGGTATGGATACGAAACATCCTCGGTGTGAAAGCCCAGAACACCATGCAGCAGCACATGCTAAGCCACCTGTTGCGAGCCGAGTGGCAAGGTCGTGAGCGTTATCACAGCGGCGACATCACCAACCGTCTTGAGCAAGACGTGCAGACCGTGGTCACCTTTCTCACCGAGACCCTCCCCAACACCCTCTCCGTGCTCACCATGTTCATCGGCGCTTTCCTCTACCTCTTCACGATGGACCGCATGCTCGCACTCATCACCGTAGCCATCCTCCCCATCTTCATCCTTCTGAGCAAGATCTATGTAGGCAAGATGCGCGCCCTCACCCACCGCGTGCGAGAGAGCGACAGCCAGATACAGAGCGTGCTCCAAGAGACACTCCAGCACCGCATGATGATCAAGACCCTTGAGAGCGACAAGCTGATGATCCACCGCCTCGACCGCTGCCAGCAGACCCTTCGAGGCCATGTGCGCCACCGCACCCGCTTCTCCATCTTCAGCAATTTCGTGCTCAATGGCGGCTTTGCCCTCAGCTATCTCATCGCCTTTCTGTGGAGCACCCTCCGCCTCTATCATCACACCCTCACCTTCGGTGCCATGACCGCCTTCCTACAGCTCGTCTATCGCATACAGAACCCCGCGCGCGAGCTCACCCGCCTTGCCCCCGCCTTTGTAGGCGTGCTCACCGCCGCCGAGCGCCTCATGCTGTTAGAGACGATCCCCGAGGAAGTGCAGGGCATTTCCCACCCCCTCCAGCCCCCCTGCGGCATCCGCCTCACCCACCTCACCTACACCTATCCCCCTACGGCGAGCAGCGAGCCCACCACACCGGTCATCAGCGACCTCACCTTCCACTTCGCCCCGGGCACCTCTACAGCCATCATGGGCGCGACAGGCACAGGCAAATCCACCCTCCTCCGCCTCCTCTTAGCCCTCCTCAAACCCGACAGCGGCAGCGTGACACTCTACGATGCCACAGGGAGCTACGAAGCCTCCCCCCTCCTGCGCTGTAACATCGTCTATGTGCCCCAAGGCAACACCCTCATGAGCGGCACCATCCGCGACAACCTCCTGCTGGCACGCCCCGAAGCCACCGATGCAGAGCTGCGCGAGGTGCTGCTTACGGCATGTGCCGAGTTTGTCTTCGACCTCCCCCGGCAGATGGACACCCCTACCACAGAAGGTGGTGGCGGACTGAGCGAAGGGCAGGCACAGCGCATCGCCATCGCCCGAGCCCTGCTGCGCAGCGGCTCCATCATGCTCTTCGACGAAGCCACCAGTGCCCTCGATCCCGCCACCGAGCAGCGCCTCCTACAGAACATCCTTGCCAACAACAAGCGCACAGTCATCTTCATCACCCACCGCCACGCAGTGGTCGATTATTGCGATGCCGTGCTCACATTATAATACACCGAAAAAAGAAGAATGGGACGAAACAAATACTCCAAGACAGAGATCGATGCGATAGCCCTTCTGCTAAGAAAGAAGAAGACAGCCAACCGCTCACAGCAGAAACTCATCCGACATGAGTTAAGAGTCAACTACGAGTTTAATATCTCCGACTTCAACATCCAGGGCAAAGCCTTCGACGACACCGAACTGATGTACACCATTCAGCGCGGAGCCATCCAGATACTCGACGACGCCACCATCGCCGCCATGAAAGAGAAGAGAGCACGCGACAAGGCACGCGACGAGGCAGCCAGAGAAAAAGAAAACCCCACTCCCGTGGCATCCGACTGGAAGGCAGCCATGAAAGAGTGGGAAGCGTGGGAAGAGACCCAAACGAAACACACCCCACACGCCTCTTAAAGAGGAGATAGGGGTGCGTGGTAGTCTATGGTTGCAATGTTAATTCCTTTATCCTTTACCTATTTTGATAGCGACAATACCCATACATATCTTCATTGCCACATCACATGGCAACAAAGATAGAAACAATTCTCATAAACACTATCAACAAAAGTAATCTTGGTGTCTCTTTCCCTATCGTTTAGGTGTCTCTTTCCTTAGTTACAGCGAGTTTTCCACCCTCCTTCATCCCCTCACACACCTTCCATTCGCCCGGAGTCATCCCCGTCTTCTGTTTAAATATCCTATACAGATGAGCACGTGATGAGAATCCACATTCCAGCGAGATAGCATCGTTGTTGTAGTCAGGAAACTGCAGCATCATCCTCTTCACCTCTTGAAAACGAATATCACTGAGCCACACACGGAACGTGCGCTGCTGATGCTGCTCAAAATAAAACGTAAGGTCGCTACGCATGAGATGTAGCTGGTGTGAGAGCGACGAGAGCGTCACCGATGGGTCACGAAACCCACCCGCGTCAACCCACTGACTCAACATCCTTTCAATATGCGCGATATGTTCCCCGCTGCGCACCATCTTCTCCTCCCGTTCCTCATCGCCCATCGTAGATATGTCAGCTGCCGTCTCCTTGACACATTCGTCGATCACCTCCTCCATAGGCATGATATTAAACCCCAGGGCGACGAAACTCAGCACAAAGACAAACAACATCAGTAGCGCCACGACACCGAAGATCATCAGCAACCCACTTGAGAGGATAGAGAACAGCACGAGCGATGCACAAGCAACGATAAGAAGGATGCTGGCATAAGTATAGCGCACATACGGCATCAGGTCTCCGGCCGTCTCCCTCACGAGCACCCTTCTGCGATGCCTTATCTCCCTAAGACAGCTAACCATAAAGAGCCCTATACTCACGATAAACATCACATAGAGGAAATAGAGCATCTCCCCGAAGTGCATCGTCCTGTTGAAGAAATACCACATCCCCGCCCCCACATAGATGATGCCACACCCCACTGTCCCCCCGATAAAATACCTTTTCGTACTTCTGAATGAGCACTCGATGTTGATGATAGCGCAGGTGATAAGAAGCGCTGCAGGCGAGTAGAAGATGATGTTAGCGAGCATCCCCACGTCATCCCCCGCCTCACGCAATCCAAATCTCATCTGAAAGAAATAGTGTACGGCAAGGCAGACAATAGCCATCAAGAGAAACATTCTCGACTGCTCATATTTTTTGTTCACCCATTTCACATAGAGCCGAGAGAGAGCTACGAGCAGCGCCAGACAGATAGTCACCGTCAGGCAGCAGAACTGTAATAGATATAAGTTGTCCATATCCCTCGCATCAGATAAATATTTATGCAAAAATACAAAAAATAACGAAAGAAAAAACCCTTAACAAGGTTTTTCTAATAAAAAAGGAGGAAACGGACGTTCCCCCCCTCACTCCTATCGGACGTTACTGCGAAAGCAAAGATAAAAAACGTCGGTGAAGAGAAGGATGGTGTAGGTAATGACGTCGAAAAACACTAAAAAATGATGCTGAAGAAAAAAAAACACCCCTTGTATTTGGTTGTTCTATTGATACTTTGTAATTTTGTCACAAAGAAAATGTAAAAAACACTTATGATACGAATATTCTATCCCTTGATGGCTATCATAGCCCTCACCCTTCTGTCAGCATGTTCCTCTGATGAATCTAACAATACATCATCACAGTCACGACAAAACATCACCTTCTCGGCTACCCATGAAGACGTCAACGCCACCTCAAGGGCGTCCCTCTCCGACGATGCCCAGACCATTGTGTGGAACAGTGGGGACCAACTCAGTGTCTTCGATGGGACAACAAACAACGCGTTTACATTGAAGAGCGGCGATGCCAGCAGCTCCGCCATCTTCCAGGGCGAGGCTGCTACCTCCCCCAACTATGTTGCCGTCTATCCCTATCAGTCGGCAGCCACCCTCTCCGGTGTCGATGTGCAAGGTGTCATCCTCCCTGCCACTCAGACCGCCACAGCCAACAGCTTCGACAAGACAGCGGCCCTGATGATGGCAGCAACAACCACCACCGAACTCACGTTTAAGAATGTGGTAGGCTATATGAAGCTCACTCCTAAGTTTGATTGCACCAAGATAGAGTTGAAAGCCTTCGATAACTCAGCGGTGTTAGCCGGCAAAGGCACACTCGCCTATAACGATGGTGAGCCCACCCTCGATCTCTCTGCTGCCCCGGTGAAAGACTATGCCATCACACTTAAAGGCAACATCACCGCTGGCAATGCCTACTATATCGCTGTGCCAGCAGTGACACTGAAAGCAGGATGGACGCTTAAGTTCACGGCAACAGATGGTAAGGTGTACTCGCGCAAGGGCACCAAGGACATCACCTTCAAACGCAACTATATCACCAATGTCGGCGAGTTTGCCACCACCGATGATAAATGGTATAACCCGAGTGGAATATTAAACCAATCCCAAGAGCTAGATTTAGGTCTTACTTTGACCATAGGAACAAAGAACTATAAGGTCCTCTTTGCAAGGGGCGATCTTAAAGCCAACGGTATTGCAGGCGCTTTGCCAGACAGAGGTGATTTCTTCGCTTGGGCAGCCACGGAGCCCTTGTTGACATCCTATACATGTTCAAATTATAAAGTTACGCCCACTGCCTGGAAAAATGGAGTAGAAGGTGGCTATGAGAAGGCTAATACCCCTTACTATGATGGTAAAGCATATACCAAATATAAAGAAGGTGAGACCCTTGAGATGATGGACGATGCCGCCAACAAGATTCTTGGAGGCGACTGGCAGGTGCCCCCAGTAGAAGTATGGCAAGCGTTGTATAAAGCCAGACCCTCGATATATTGGGGGAGTGGTGACAATGGAATGATAGAAGTGTTTTACTCCACTAAGGTGATGCTTGTTTGCAATGCGGAAGAAGAAAATAAATCAGATAATGGAGTCTATTTACGTCCATTAGGATGTATTTCCGGCACAAAACAGATAGGTTCAAAATCTGTGAAAGATCTTGTCTTTTTATATTTGTCTAATACAGCCCATTCAAATACTACTGCATATTGTCTTCGAGTTAATAGCAAAGAGATTAAACCCGACCAGACCACTGGTCGTCAATTTGGTCTCCTCATTCGCCCCATTCGTCTTGTAGCGCTGTAAGTCGTTATGCCGAGACTTAGGATGTCAATGACCACATCGGACACGCTACCCTCCATAGGGTGTAGAGTTGCAAGTGTGCGATGAGAGCTACCTGTAATCATCTGAATAGCCTATTGACCTGAGCCCTGTTTTAGTACACAAGAATATGTACTGAAACAGGACTTAGGTGTCAAGTGCTTAAAAACAAGCGTTGTTATCATTATAACGCTAATGAACAATTTGGGTTTAACGTTTGCCTCCTGCCCGATTTGAGAGAGGATGAGAGCGTATGCGAGTTTGTTTTTATCCCTCTCTGAAAGGCGAAATTCTACCATATCGGATAATTTTTTCCCCTTTCGGCGATAATTCCTCACTATCTTTGCAAGCGAAAAACCTATGAACAACGCTAACCTTTATGAACACGAAAAAAGTCTTTTCTCTTTTCTTAGTGAGCCTTGCCCTTCACACTTCGCAGGCTCAGACATCCTATCCTTGGATGGACACGACGAAGAGTTTTTATGAGCGTGCTCTTTTGCTGTGCAAGGAACTCACGCTGCGCGAGAAGGTTGACCAGCTGGGCAACAATGTCAGCGAGCCTGTCGTGCGCAACGGCGTGACCATTCTCCCTTCTTATCAGTATTGGAACGAGGCTCTGCACGGTGTAGCACGGTCAGGCGCCGCAACCTCTTTCCCGGAATCAAAGGGCATGTCAGCCACCTGGGACCCGCAGCTCGTTTATGAATGTGCCAGCGCAATCTCTGACGAAGCCCGCATATATCATGTGAACAAGAACAAGGGCCTCAACTACTGGTCGCCTACGATAAACATGTCGCGCGACCCGCGCTGGGGTAGGGAAGAGGAGACATACGGCGAAGACCCGTTCCTCTGCGGAACACTCGCCGTGCAGTTCATCAAAGGTTTCCAGGGCGAGATAACTCCTTCTACACCTTATTATAAAATTATAGCATGCGCGAAGCATTTCGCAGCGAACAACTACGAGCAGGGACGTCAGTCCACCACATCCTTCGTCTCGGAGAAGAACATGCGCGAGTATTATCTCCCCGCTTTCGAGATGGCTGTCCGTGAGGGCGGAGTGAAAAGCATCATGTCGGCATATAACGCTTTCTCCATCGACCCTACAGAGGTTGACGCAAACCTCAAGGGATATAAAGATTCGCATGGCGGACTTCCCTGCTCGGCAAACAAGATGCTCCTTACCGACATCCTGCGCAA
This sequence comes from Prevotella sp., assembly GCA_018385335.1. Classification (GTDB taxonomy): domain Bacteria; phylum Bacteroidota; class Bacteroidia; order Bacteroidales; family Bacteroidaceae; genus Prevotella. The sequence goes on along the minus strand of JAHAZN010000016.1, from coordinate 6,396 downwards.
GGAGTGGGGCTTCCAGGGCTATGTGACATCAGACTGTGCCGCCCTCTCGTGCATCCACCGCGCCACGAAACATCTCTTCTTCGGCCCTTATACGGCAGGCCAGGTGAATACGGGCGTGGCTTTCTCCGCCATCCACGAACCTTACGCCAACTCTCCGCTTGAGGAACAGATCATGGAGGCGCTCCGCTTCTATCGCCATAAAGGCGGGATGTGAGACCAACTGTGAGTTCATGAACCAGTCGTCCGTAATGCAGCGCGCTGCGATAAATGCCCTCAGCTCACAGTTCCAAGCCAACGAGACGGCAGCGCCCGACGGCAAGAAGTATGTAGGGCTCACCGAGGCAGACATAGACACCGCCGTTGTGAGAGTGCTGGAGACACGTTTCGCCCTCGGCGAGTTTGACGGATATGTTTATCCGATAAGCAATACGCTTGAGAGCGAGCATAACCGGTCGTTGGCTTTGAAGGCGGCACAAGAGAGCATGACGCTCTTGAAGAACGCCGCTCCCGAGGGGTCTGACCATCCGCTCCTTCCGCTCTCCGCCGACAAGAGCGTTGCCCTCGTAGGTCCATACTGCGATGCCATCATGCTTGGCGACTACAGCGGAACGCCAACCTACACCACGACACCTTTCCAGGCTTTTGCCAAGAAGCTCAACTTCGTGATGGAGAAGGGCCGCACGGGAGAGATACCTGCCGTGCCTTTCGACAAAGCCGTTGTCTCGAAGCGCGGAGCCGAGAGCAATGACAAGGGAGCCGGGAATCTTGAGAACACCGCCCCGGGCGACATCTTCCTCTATGAGGCAGTGGATTTCGGAGAGGCGGGATGTACAGAGTTCGTCATGTCTTGCGGCGCAAAGAGCTCCGGTCTCGCAGAGGTGAGCTTCTCTCTCGACTCAAAAGATGCCGAACCTTTCCTCACCGTAAGCAACGTAAACACGGGAGGTTGGACCACATGGACCAACGTCACAGCTGCCATAGACCCCGTCGTGGTGCGTGGCGTACACGATCTCTATGTACGCTTCAGCGGTACGAACAGCTATTGCGGCAACTATCAGTATTTCCATTTCGCCAATCCCGATGCCGATGTCATACCAAAGGAAGAGACCCAGGGGCCGCTCTATATGTGTAAGACCTCTTCAAGCGTCAACGACATAGCCACGGAGAGGATGATACAGCGAGCTGTGGAGGTGGCAAAGAGAGCCGATGTGGTTGTCTTCCTCGGCGGCACAGACTACTCTAAGCCTGCCGACCATGCCACGGGAACAGAAAGCCATGACCGCTGGCTGCTCACACTTCCGGGAAATCAGGAGGAGGTGCTCAAGGCGCTCTATGCCGCAAACAAGAATACCGTCCTCGTGCTTGAGACTGGGTCGTCTGTAGATATCCGCTGGGCGAAGGAGAACCTTCCGGCCATCATGGAAGCATGGTATGGCGGCCAGGCACAGGGCCAGGCAATATGTGATGCGCTCTACGGTGACATCAACCCTTCGGGCAAGCTCACTTCCACATGGTATAACTCCATCTCTGAGCTTCCGCAAGAAGATGCCTCTGCCGGGAACGCCTCACAGCTCAAGCGCAAGGGAATGATGGAATATGACATCGACGACTGGGGATATACATACATGTATTATGGCAAGGGCGCGAAGAACCCCTGTCAGGCAGAGAAGCCGCTCTTCCCGTTCGGCTACGGCCTGTCGTACACCACCTTCGGATATAACAATATGTCTGTAAGCGGCACTCGGATTTCAAAGGGCGGCAGGCTCTTCGTGACGGCAGACATCACCAACACGGGAGCCGCTGACGGCGCAGAGGTGGTGCAGCTGTATGCCAATTTCAACGGCGACAGCCACTACGGCAAGAATGGCAATATGCGCCGCAAGCTGATAGGCTTCAGACGTGTGGAGCTGTGTGCCGGAGAGACGAAGAGCATAGAGATTCCGGTGGACTACGAGAGCCTGGCGTATTTCGACACCGCCGCCCACAACTATCAGGTTGCCGGCTGCCGCATCACCCTGGAGCTTGCCGCGTCTTCAGAGGATATCCGCCAGACGGCGGACATCAACGCACAGGCAGGAGTGGCAAAAGAGACCTACCTCTCTGACATTGCATCGGAGATAGAGACAGTGGCTACATCAAAGTCGCTCTATCCTACCGACCATATATATAATGTTATGGGAGCATACGTCTGCCAGGCGACAGACTACGACAAACTGCCTAAGGGAATCTATGTCCTCAACGGCGTGAAGTATATAAAGAAGTAACACAACCAACCTATTTACACACACAATGAAAAAACTGAAACAGATGCTTATGATGCTCATGATGCTGGCGGGGCATTCTGCATGGAGCGCAACGGTCAGCATCCCGCAGGAACTCGGGAAATACATTGACTGGAACAATGCGGCGCTGACCGACTGCAAAGTTGAGAACAACGGCGCAAACATCGGAAGCACCCATTCAAACAGTGCGGCTGTCTTTACTCTCTCTAACCCAACGGAGCAGAACTACTGCATGACAATGAAGACGGGAGCCAGCGGCTTGACCGCTGTGTTGACCGTAACGGTGAAGAACGGCACGGCGGTGCTGTTTACGAAAGACTGTGATGTGGATAACACCGGCTCATGGGCAACCACCTCAGAGCATTGGTTTGATCTGGGCAAGCTCCCCGTCAGCGACAAACTCACTTTGGAGATAAAGGTGAAGTCAACGACAGGCAGCTATGCCGGCAACTACGGCGACCTCGCTCTCTACGGCGTCAGCCAGTTTGACAATATCCCCAGCGCGGAAGGCAGTTATATCAGCCTGAGTGGCGGAACACATTCCGGCGCAAGATATGAGGAGAAGAATGATAATATTGGATATATCACCAATGCCACCTACTCCATCTACAACGTTTGGAATACCGCTGACGTGTATGCTGCAATGAAGATGGACATCATAGGCTTCTATAATGCCGGACAAGTGAAGCTCACGGTGACTGACGTGCTCACCGGAGCGCAGGAGGCGCAGCAGACATTCGACATCACGGCGCAGGAGAATGGCAAGACCTTCCCAATCAGCGAACCGTTGACAAAGGGCCTGAAGAAGATACGCATGGACTATGTCTCGGAGTCCGACGGATTCATCATGAACTACAAGAACCTACAGCTTGTGAAGGTCAGCGACTATTCGCTCTCTGCCGAGCTGACATTGAAGAGCCTGACGGTCGAGGGCTTTGACCTTCCGGCAGAAGGACTTGCCGCACTGAAGGAAAACGGCGGCGCATACACTCTCGCCGGAAACTTATATACCTCTGTGCCGAGAGTGGAGGCGACGATGAGCAATCTCGCCGGCGCAACGGTGACATCGTCTGAAGTACAGGACGGAAAAGTGGTCTTCACCATCAAGTCCACGAACTATCAGTCAACACTCACCGTAGAGGGGCTTCACATTTACGCCGCTCAGCCAAACGACCAGACGGTGCAGCTGAAATACACCAGTGAAGGAAAGAGCGGCGACGGCTCTACGGTGTGGCTTCCGACAAAGCGTTATGCCCTCAAAAACAAGTCTTACGACCTCATTGTCAATATCGAGGGACACAAGGCAGGACAGGCGATAGCTTTCAGCATCGTGAAAGCAGGACAGCCTACGGCGTGGTTTGAACTCGTTGTAGAAGAGACCACCGGCGGCAATCCCTCGCTTTCTTCGCAGAGTGTGACGGTGGTAAAGCCCTTGCAGATGTCAGCGTGACTTTCTCCACCGCCTCAGTCCCTGTTGTCGCCATGTCGTGCTATGACTATGTGGTGAGCAATGCTGACGAACTCGATGCCGCCATCGCCAACCTGAAGTCGTCAAACAACAGCGACTCTGCGCCACGCCGCACGGTGTTCCTGAAAAACGGAGCCTACACCTACGGCACGCTGGAAGGGACTTATCAGCACAACATCTCTCTTGCCAAGGTTTATAACGTCTCTCTTATCGGAGAGAGCAAGGACGGAGTGATCGTCTCTGGTACAACCGACGGCATAACATCCTCTACCATTGACCTTGGCGACGGCACTGGCAACTACCTCCAGGACATCACAATACGCAACAACTACGACTTCCGTGCCGAACAACTGAAGGGAGTCAGCGTAGCCCTCACCGGCGGAAACAAGACAATCATGAAGAATGTGGCGCTACAGGCAAGTCAGGACACTTATGTCACAGGCAAGAGGACATACCTCGAAGACTGCGACATCTACGGCACGACAGACTTTATATGCGGCGGCGGAGACATATATTTCGAAAGATGCAACCTCATTCTCGGCAACAAGAGCGGCAACGTCATCTCCGCTCCTTCCACTTCTCCGGACAACAAATGGGGATATGTTTTCCGCAAGAACTCTCCTACCTCCACAAACAGCTACAAACCTGTCCTCACCGAAGACGAGGCACAGCGGTTCACTCTCCGCAACGTGCTCGGAGGCACAGACTCATGGGATGCGGCAACGTTCACGAAGCAGTGTGCGGCACCCGCTGATGCCGCTGCCGACGGGGCAGCGCTGCAGTGGGCGGCAGTAGAGAATGCCCTCTGCTATGTGGTGTTCAAAGACGGCGAGTATGCCGGCAACACAACAGCCACATCGTTCAATCTCTCAGCTGCCGGAACATACAGCGTGCGCGCGGCAAACGCCATGGGCGGCATGGGAGAGCCTTCAGCTCCTGTAGAGGTCAAGACTGTGACTTCTGTCTCCACTGTCTCTTCATGTGAGGAGAGGGGAGTGTATAAGAAGACTCAGAACGGCCAGCTTGTGATAGTAAGCCCGCAGGGCGTTTTCAGCGCGTCAGGGTCAAGGCTGAAATAGCCAGGACAGATCAGCAAGGAGGGGAATATGTTTTCAGGCTCGTCGGCGAAAGGCCGGCGAGCCTGATTTAGTTTGTTTACGCATTGTTTACGCAAGAGCATGAAAAAAGCAGCTAACTTGACGTTAACTGCTTGATTTTCATTGTGGGCCATCTAGGGCTTGAACCTAGGACCTCCAGATTATGAGTAAGACAAAATGATATTTTGTGATTATTTAATATCAACAGTTTGGCTGATTATCAAATAGTTACTATCTTTTCAACTGTTTATGATACCCCATAAAACCCCATATCAAAACGCCTCTGTTTTCCCAATGTTTTCCCGAAATAGAGAAAAAAGTGAAGTTGAGACCTCCAGACTTTTGACTAGAAATGGCAAAGAAATTATCGCAAAAAAACAGGACTTGTTAATTCTGTTTTATAAAAAATGCCTATCTTTGTAAACCAAACTTTATAAAATTGTGCAATTCCTATAAAATACAATTTATATGAGTGTCAGTAAAGATGTCATCAAACAATGCTTGATCAGTAAGCCATAAGTTTTGTCCACAAGACAAGACTGTTTATAGATATGAGATTACCGAGGAAGAGCCACTGATGGCGGCAGAGAACATTCTTACACAATATGGTAATAAAGCAACTTGAAAATACGCTAAAAATATATGACGCAAGATAATAAAGACCGACTGCTAAGACTGCTACTGCAAAATAGGGAGTTCGCAATTATTGCCAACACTTAGCATCGGTTATTGACCAAAACACTAAAACTGTAATGGATGAAGTGGTTGATAAGGATGACTTGAAGCAGAAAATGGTCGATATTTTGTAGCTTGTGGCCGATAAAGGGGCAATCACAACGAAAAATATTGTGGTCCACTTTTGAAAAACCTAATTCGCCAATCGCAATTGGCAAATTAACCCACTAACAACTTCCATTTGATAGCGGTCAAAGAAAAGGCATAAACAATGATGCAATTGTAATTCGTCAGTCGCAACTGATAAATATAGCAAAGAGCATCAAATCTCAATGGTCGCTCGCAAAAATATGAAAATTCCGAGCGATTATGTGCGGTTTTCCGAGCGATACGGAATGAATAATTTATGTAAGCCGTTGAAATACAAAGAGAAACGTCGCTCGTAAAATTTTGAAATTTGTGAGTGATTACGAGCGAATTTGCGAGCGACTATACATGATTGACGATGGTGACACACTACACTGTTGTTCCATGAAACGAACGGGGCATCGAGCCCCATTCGTTTTAACCCAAGGAAAGGGACTCAGGCTCCCCATTGCCTGTTGTTCTACCTGCGGAATGCGTGTAAGTTTTGCCTAAGAAACTAACATCGCTGGTCTGAAAAGCGGTAGTACGATAATTTGTATCTGATGAAAAATTCGTATCTTTGCAGGCAAAATGATTCGAAAGCGCAGTTTTATATGGTTTCTGACGGCTCTTTGTGCTGTGTGTCTTGCCATGGTAATACACTGGCAAGGGCAAGATGTTGTGCCTGAACAGAACCTTCCTGAGCGCATAGAGTCATCGGTTGTAACGCAACAACATAATCAGCCTC
>JAHAZN010000013.1 GCA_018385335.1 Prevotella sp. | reverse complement strand
CTTCTGCCCAGACCGCTTATCTGCTGACCACCGCCAGCTTGAATAACCCCACCAGCATCGCCATCAAGAACGGAGACTTCGCTACGGGTACCACCTCTGGCTGGACCTTTACTGAGACTATTTCCGGCAAGGAGAACTTCAAGAAGAGCGAAAACGACAGCTACGATAATGGTCTCTGCCTTGCTGTAGGCCGTGGCTACACCGTATCTCCTCAGAGCAAGCTCGTGCAGGATGTGAACCTAAAGCATAAGGGACTTTATGCATACGTGGCCAATGCTCATGCCTTTAACGTAATTCCCGGCAACGACTTAGGTCAGGCAGAGATTGTTGAGGCTAATGATGAGACAGGTGCTGTGGCTGATACCATCTATATCAACGAGAAGAACAAGGTTCACCTCATCTTCGGTCAGCTTGGTGCTGAGGATTCAGTAGCTGTTCACAGCCGTATGATTGAGTATAACTACGCTTACAGCAAGAGCGACTGGAACGGTCAGCAGGACTATGGTTATGAGGCAGGTGAGTATGTTGTCTATGCAGAAAAGACCGATGATGAAGAGAGTGCTTACGAGTTTGGTATGTACACCTACGGTCAGGTAGATGGCGCCGGCTCCAATATCTATGGCTTCGGTGATAACCAGGTGCTCTATCTCGGTGAGAGTGCCAAGGCTTACGCTGACATCAAGAAGGCGATGGAGGAAGGAGTGGCTGAAGCTAAGGCTGCTGCCGCTGCCAATGCTGCCAACGAGAACCAGGGCATCATCAATGTACTGTCTCGTCTCAACCGCCGTCTTGCCGATGCCGAGAAGCTCCTCGCCGGTAGTCTGACCACTGCTCACGACTACACTGTGGCCAGCAATGCTGTGAACTATGTGCTCGAGCTCGCTGACCGTCTTGATGAGCGCGTGACAGGCATCAACAATGTGAATGCAGATGTAGTGAAGAAGAACATCGCCAATGGTGTTTACAACCTCTCCGGTGTGCGTGTGGCTAATGACCTCAACAGCCTCCGTTCACTCAGCAAGGGTATCTACATCTTCAATGGTAAGAAGTATGTGGTGAAATAAGATATAACCTTAATAATCAAGGGGGCGGTCTTTTCGGACCGCCCCCTTTTTTTATACGCTCTTTTGGGGCTTTCTCAAAAAACAAAGTATTTTAGGCAAACTCTATAGATTTGTTTTTTTTGGTATTTTGGCTTTTTTTTGTTATTTTGCACCGCAAACTGCATGTAAGAACGATGCCAATAAAACAAAAATAAATATATACTAATAAAAAACTTATGAAGAAACTCTTTTTTTGTGTCTCTCTCGCCCTGGCGGGATGGATGGCCTCCTGCGTTGATAAGAACGAGGAGGTGGATGCGGACTCCAAGCCAGAATGGCTCGGGGAAAGCATTTATGCGGAATTGCAGAATCCGAATCAGAGCGCACTGACAGGTACTTTCAAGTACTACCTGCAGTTGGTCAGAGATTTGAATGAAGCAGAGACGCTCAACAAAACGGGTAGTGTGACGGTGTTCCCTGCCAACGATGAGGCCTTCGAACGTTTTTTCAAGAAAAACGATTGGGGAATTACCTCGTATGAACAGTTGACAGAAGCACAAAAGAAACTGCTCCTCTACTCCTCCATGCTCGACAATGCGATGTTGGTGAGCATGCTCTCAAACGTTAGTGGTGCTAGTGATATCGTGCGTGGCTATGCCATGAAGCACAAGACGAAGATCAATGCGATTGACACCATCACCCATTTCTATAGCAAGGCACAGATGCCCGAAGGCAACAAGTACTGGACACAATACTTTGACCATGGCATCGATCTCGTTTGCGACAAAACCACCCCGATGATGGTGCACCTCACCCGTGAGTACATGGTGAACAACAATATCTCTACGGTAGGCGAGGGAAGCGACTTTGAGATCCTCACGGGTCAGCCTTATACCGATGGAGCCGCCTATGTGTTCAATAACCGCATCATTACCAAGTCGCCTTACAATGATGGCAAGACCTGCCAGAATGGTTATATTCATCAGGTGGAGAACGTGTTGCTCCCGCCGGGGAACTTAGCTCAGGAGATTGCGCGCGACCCCGAGACCTCCCTCTATAGTCGCTTGATTGACTATTTCTCTGCTCCTTACTATGATGCAAAGGTAACAAATGCTTATAATGCAGCTGCCATCCAATATGGCAAACCGCTCATCGACTCTATCTTCCAAAAACGCTATTTTAGTGACCTCTCACAGGGAGATGAAGAAGATGATCCTGGTAAGCCATTGACCAATGGTCCAGATAACCTACGCGCAGATGCTTCGTTGAAGTTTGATCCGGGATGGAATACCTATCACATGTCCCAAGTGGGTACTACCGACAACACGATTGCGGATATTGCTGCGATGTTCGTGCCCACCGATGAGGCTGTGAAGAATTACTTCCTCCCAGGTGGTGCAGGCTCCTTCTTTATGGATATCTATGGCAGCAAGCCCAATACCGAAGAGAATCTGAAGGATAACCTCGACACTCTTTTCGTGAAGAAACCTGATGTGATTTCAAAGATCATCCGCAACCTCCAGCACTCTTCTTTTGCCGGTTCTGTGCCCAGCAAGTTCTCTACCCTTCCGAGTGATGGTGGTGAGTATTTAGCAATCAACCTCGGAAAGATTCATAAGAACGGTGAACGGTATGATGTGAAATTTGCCAACAATGGAGTCATCTATAAAATGGACGAGGTGGTAGCCCCCGATGAGTTCAGTTCGGTCTTTGCTCCTGCCTCTTGGTATCCCGACCTTCAGGTGATGAAGTGGATGGTAGAGCAACCCAGCTCTGGTGCAGGTAACGACTTTAAGTATTACCTTTTGGCTATGCAGGCCAACTATGCCTTCTTCATCCCCGAAGATTCTGCTTTTGCCAACTATATGTATGTCAACCCTGCTACGATAGGAAGGGTGGAGCCCGAGGCGCTGAAGTTTGAGTATGTCTATGACACTGCAAGAAAACAGTGGAAGTTTAGGGTGCAACGTTACAAATACGATATCGTGAGCAATCAGCCCGGTGACTTTATCTCTGAGGTGTCAAGCCCTGCCACCTACAAATCGCAGATTGTTGATATCCTCAACTATCACACCGTGGTGCTTGAACCAGGCGAGACCTTCGGCGTCAACAACTACTACAAGACGAAGAACGGTGGTACCATCAAGATCATCGGTGCCCAGGCAGGAGGAAAGGTGGGTAGCGGTGCACAGATCAACAACAACCAACCCCTCTCCAATATTACCGATATGTTTGCTGAGCGCAATGGTGTAGCCTTCCGTATCGACCGCATCATCGAAGCACCGCGCAACAGTGTCTATAAGACTTTGAAAGAGACCCACAGCGACCATTTCGGCAAGTTCTATGAACTCTGTGAATGGCTCGATGGTAGTGTAGAACTGATGAACTGGTTAGGTATCAGCGATGTAGTTAACAGCTTCGGAACAAGCCCTCAGGACCGTTATCATGTGTTCACGAGCACCTATGGAACAGGACAGAATGCCATTGCTGATGCTTGCTTGGATATGAACGTCAAAATGTTCAATACCTATAACTATACCCTCTATGTTCCCTCTGATGCTGCAATGGAAGCGGCCTTCAGTAAGGGACTGCCCCGTCCCGAGGAGATGGATGCTGAATATGAAAGGCTCAACCAACTGGAGGAAGGTGATGAGTTAGAGGTTGGAAAGGCTGTGCTCTATGAGAAGCTCGGCATCATCCGCGACTTTATTCGCTATCATTTCCAGAGTGTCTCCGTCTATGCCGACAACGTCGTGTCAGGTGGAAAATACTCCACCATGCTCACTGATGCAGTGGGCATTGCCTACACCAATCAGGTGACGGGAGGCGATGGCAAATTACAGGTCACCGATGCTCATGGTACCGTTCATGTCATCGATGCCAACCAAAGCAGTAAGTATAGCAACCTGATGACACGCGACTACTGGTTGAATGGGGAGAAGACCTCACGGGCCAATACCATCACCACCTCTTCGTTCTGCGTGATTCATGAGCTCTCAGAGGCGATGAACTGGAATGCCGCAGACCGTTATGATGGTCAGAACACCAGAGCTCAGGCTGTCAAGGTGTATAAGAGACTAAAAGCTAAGAACCAACTTTAAAGCGTAGTTACTATGAATATCAAAAGATTTCTGTTCGCTGCCTTGTGCTGTGTAGTCAGTCAGGCTGTGTTGGCACAGGCCAAGCGAATATCCGGTACGGTGACCGACGCCGAAGGCCCAGTGATGATGGCCAACGTGGTGGAGGTGGATGCCAACAACCGTATCGTCTCAGCCACGCAGACCGACTTCAACGGAAACTTCTCCATGCAGGTGAAGAGTCCTAAGAACAAACTGAAGTTCTCCTATGTGGGTGACAAAACCAAGGTGGTGACCATTGGTGACCAGACCTCATTTAAAATTGTGCTCCAGCCCGAATCGACAATGCTCAAGGAGGTGACTATTAAGTCGAAACGCTCGAGCAGCAATGGTCTGATGATGTCGAAGAAAGAGGTGGCTGTTTCACAGCAGGTGATGGATATGTCTTCGGTAGAAGGTCTTTCCTTTACCTCGGCCGACGAAGCCCTGCAGGGTGAGATCGCCGGTCTCGACATCGTCTCCAACTCAGGTAACCTCGGTGCAGGTACCACCATGCGTCTGCGTGGTGTGACCACCATCAATGGTGATGCCAACCCACTGATTGTCGTGGACGACCAGATCTTCGATAACCCTGACGAGAATTTCGACTTCTCCAATGCCAGTGAAGAGCAGTATGCTTCGCTTCTTTCAGTGAACGTAGAGGATATTGCCAACATCCAGGTGTTGAAGGATGCTGCCGCTACTGCCGTATGGGGCGTGAACGGCTCCAATGGTGTGATCAAGATCACCACCAAGCGTGGTTCTCGCGGCAAGACCCGTGTCAACTTCAAATATATGTTCTCCGGTACCTGGCAGCCCGAAGGTTATAACCTCCTCAATGGTGACGACTACACCATGCTCATGAAGGAGGCACTCTACAACCCCAAGCAGGCTTCGGGAGCAACCACCAGTATCAATGAGTTGAGGTACCTCGGTGACCGTTGGTCAGAGTCGGAGAACTGGAACAACAACACCGACTGGGTGGATGAGGTGACACAGTTCGGACAGAAGCACGACTACTCTGTGAATATCTCAGGTGGTGGACAGAAGGCAACCTTCCGTATCAGTGCCGGTTACACCCATCAGACAGGAACCATCATCAAGCAAGTGCTTGACCGCTTCACCACCCGTTTGGCCCTCGACTTCAACGTGAGTGAGCGCATTCGTTTCAATACCAACTTCTCGTTGACCTATACTGACAACCAGAAGAACTACAGCGACCTCCTTGGTATCGCTCAGAAGCTCGCACCCAACATGTCTGTCTATCGTCAGAATGCCGATGGCTCGAATACTGATGAGTACTATATCATGAACCCCGTGGTGAACGGACTCACTCCCGACGATGGCAACTACTCCTCCTACGAGTTGCGTGATATCCGTTCTTTGGGTAATCCTATAGCCATCGCCAACTTGGCATCAAAGCGGGAGAAGGTTTATCGACTCAATCCCGACTTCAATATCAAGTATGAACTTCTTGGCATCGACGAGGGAAAGCATCGTCTCACCTTCAACGGCCGTGTCTATTTTGATATCTATGCCAATAGCTCACCTACCTATTGCCCGGCCTCTCTCTCCACTAACACATGGACTGATACCAACTATAACGTGTCTTCAACCACCGAGTCCAACCGTTTCAAGATCAACGGCCGTACCTCGCTGACCTATACCCCGTATTTCGGTAGCGAAAACTGGAACGGACAGTTGATGGCACAGTATGAGATGGGTACAGAGCGCTATACCAGTCAGTCTGTTACCATGCGTCAGGTGCCTACCGGCCTCTCATCACCCACCGTGCCTGCCGACCTCAACTCCATGACGAGCAGCAGTTCCAAGTACAACAGTCAGAACCTGCTCTTCAATGGCTTCATCTCTTATAAGGAGCGTTACATTGCCAACATCTCCTACCGTATGGACGGTACATCCCGCCTCGGTCCGAAGAATAAATGGGTACATTCACCCGGTGTCTCTCTCCGTTACAATATCAGTGAGGAGAAGTTCTTCGAGCCTATTCGCAAAGCCGTCTCCTTGTTGAGTTTCCGTGCCAGCTGGGGTATTGTGGGCAAGCAGCCAGGTAAGGATTATCTCTTCTATAATAGCTACAAAACCAGCAGTTCGCAGTATGGTCCTGCAACAAGCTGGGTGCCTGTGGCATCGCTTGATGGTATGAAGCTCGATGATCTTAACGTCGAGAAGACAGAGAGCTATAACCTTGGTTTCAACCTCGCTTTGCTGGACAACAAGTTTGAGATTGATTTCGACTATTATAACAAGAAGACCACCGACCTGCTCATGACATCGCTGAGCATCCCCACCATGACTGGTTTCCCCTCATTGGCTTATGCGAACGTGGGAACGATGAAGAATGAGGGATGGGAGTTGAACCTCAACGCCCGTGACTTCATCAAGAAGGGTAAGTTCTCGGTGAGCGCCAGCTTTAATATAGCTCAGAACGCCAACAAACTCACAGAGATGAACGAGACCGTTCTCGAGTCCTTAAACAAGAAATGGGAGGCTACCAGCCGTGGCTCTTATGTACAGCGCGTAGCCATCGGAGCAGCACTCGGTTCTATCTACGGATTCAAGTATAAGGGTGTTTACCAATATAGCTATGATTATCTTGAGAACTATCGCAAGGAGAACGGGCTGACCACCGCCGAATATGAGGCCTATATCAATAATATGCTGGCACAGGGCAAGACTGCTCCCGTGGCTACCGATGTCCATGGTAAGGTGCTGATGGATAAGGAGTCGGGTAAACCTAAACGATTGGTTTATAACTACAACGAAGGCTCAGAGACCTATCAGTTCCAGGGTGGTGACCTTATTTATGAGGACATCAACCACGACGGACAGATCAACCAGCTTGACGTGGTTTACCTCGGTAATTCACAGCCTAAGGTGAACGGAGGTTTCAACCTCACGCTCAAGTATGGTAACTTCAGTTTGAAGGGCCGTTTCATGTACCGCTTCGGCAACAAGGTAGTCAACTTCGCCCGTATGGAGTTGGAGAAGATGTACAACACCAACAACCAGAGCGCAACAGTGAACTACCGCTGGCGCAAGGACGGTGATGTCACCCCCATGCCGCGCGCTATGTATAACACAGCTTACAACTGGCAGGGCTCCGACCGTTATGTAGAGGATGGCTCCTTCGTTCGTTTCCAGAACCTACAGGTGGCTTACTCTTTCCCAAAGAAGATGATCAAGCAGTTTGGTCTTAACCAGTTGCAGCTCTACTTCTCTATGGACAACCTTTACTGCTGGACCAAGTATAGCGGCACCGACCCCGAGGTTTCACCCAAGGGATGGGGTGTGGCTGAGGATAAGTCACAGACCCCACGTGCCAAGCAGTTTACCGCAAGTATTAACATTGGATTCTAAAAATGACTTGTAGCATGAAAAAATATCTTTCTATCATCCTCGGCACGCTCTTGATGGGCTCATGTATGGACATGGAACTGCTGCCCAACGACAAGACGGTGGATGAGGATTTCTGGCAGTCGAAGTCTGACGTGGCTCTCATGGTCAACGGTGCCTATAAGCAGTTTGCCAGTTCTAACGTGCAGCAGCGACTTATTGTATGGGGAGGCTTCCGTTCCGACGAGCTTCTGCTCAACACGGGCGTGCCTGCCAGCGACGGCACCTATATTGCCCTCAGCCAGATTCAGGAGGTGAATATCGAGACTACCAACACCTTCTCCGACTGGTCGTCACTCTATACTGTCATTAACTATTGCAATATCGTGATGGCCAAAGCTGGTGCGGTGATGGATATCGACCCCGCCTATACCGAGGGCGACTATCTCACCGACCGTTCGCAGATGCTGGCGCTCCGTGCCCTCTGCTATTTCTATCTTGTGCGTGCCTTCCGTGATGTGCCTTACACCACGACGGCTTATATGACCTCCAGTCAGGACATGGTCATCAGTCAGCTTCCCCCTACGGAAGTATTGGAACGCTGTATCAACGATCTGAAGGAGGCTGAGCAGAATGCGCTCTCATCACAGATGACAGGATGGAAGCGCGTGGGTTGGATCACCAAAGATGCCATCCAAAGCATTTTGGCCGACATCTATCTCTGGCGAGGTTCTGTGCTCCATAGCGATGCCGACTATCAGGCCTGTGTCGATTATTGTGATAAGGTGATTGCTTCGATGAAGAGTCGCCAGCTGGTCGATGAGGGGACAGTGCAGAAACTTGACTACCCACTCACCCTCGGTGGACGTGCTTTCAACGACCTTTATGTAACCCAGAACTCCGAGGAGAGCATCTTCGAGGTGCAGTATAGCACCAGCAGCGTCTCCTCGAATGAAGCCCTCGCCAAGATGTATTACGAGTATAAGAAAGACGGCAAGAGTCCATACCTTCAGGCATCTCTCAATTTCGGAAGTCTGAAGCCCTCTTCTACAGGTAATGCCACTGACGCCATTTACCTCAATCAGTATGATGCCCGCTATTGGAACAACTGCGTGGGAGTGGGGAGTGGTACTGCTACCTCTTTCGATATCTATAAGTACACCAATAACGGCTATAACTACAACGGCGGTACTCCGCCCACCAAAGGCGCAATGAGCCGCCCGGCGCGCACCTTCAGCAACTATGATGAGAACTTCATCATCTATCGTCTCGCTGATATCCTGCTGATGAAGGCCGAGGCCTTGGTGGCTCAGGTGAACAACCAGACAGTGGCTACAGGAACGGAAGGGACTGCTTTGGCCCCCAGCACAACAGAGGAGGATGACCAGGCAACACTTAACGCCGAGAAGCTGAAGGAAGCCCTTGAATTGGTTAATCAGGTATATAAGCGCTCGTTGGATGAGACCCAGTGGTCCGCTTCGCTCTACAAGAGTAACTATGCTCAGGATGGAGCAACAATGGAAGGATTGGTGTTGCAGGAGCGTCTGCGCGAACTCTGCTTCGAGGGCAAACGTTGGTTCGACCTGTTGCGCTACAACTACCGTCATCAGGATGTGCCCTGCAACTATGCCACGATGTTAGCAGATCAGGGAAGCTATATGAAGAACTATCAGGAATTCCTCGATATTGTAGGACGCAAATATGACAATGGTAGTGCCCGTACCAACAAGATGAAGGAAGAGCCCCGTCTCTATCTCCCCGTACCTCACAGCGATATCATCACCTGCAAGCCTTGGCTGCGTCAGAACCCGATGTACACCGATGAGGACTAAACCCTGTTCATAAATAGTAATCTTTTTGAAATTCCAACTATGAATATCATCAGAAATAAAACATTCGTAAGCGGTTTGGCCTTTGCAGCTACCCTGATGCTGGCCTGTAACCCCGAACCCGATGAGTCGAGCCGCTTCACTGAGACACAGGAGACGATAGGGTCGATGCTCGACAACGACACCTCTCTGACCTCCTTCAACTATATCCTGCAGCGGTGCGGAATGGACCGTATGATGAAGTCGTATGGACAATACACCTGTTTCGCCCCCAACAATGAGGCTGTGGCAGCGTATATCGACAGTCTCTATAACGACAAGACGGTGGATAATCACAATACGATGACAGAGAACTCCCTCGAAGGACTCTCCGATAGTCTCTGCAACGACATCGCCCTCTATCATATCTCATCCACACTACAGCCACTCAGCGACCTCGGTGGAAATGGTAAGACCATCACCACCATGCTGCGCAGAGCGATGAACAGCAGTGTCGATAAGGAGGGACTCATCCTCCTGAACAGTCAGGCACGAATCCTCGGAAGTAATGACGTCGCTGGTGAGGTGGAAGCCAGTAATGGTATCCTCTATCGCTTAGACAAGGTGGTGCCTCGTAACAACAGTAAGATTAGTGATGTCTTCGCTGATCTCGATGGTTTCTCCATCTTTGCTGAAGCCTTGCGTCGCACTGGACTTTGCGACTCTATCAGTGTTGTGCAGAAGGTGGATGAATATGGTAAACCCATCAAGTATGAACTGACAGACAGTAAGGATATTACAGATGGTAATAAGGAGAGCTATTGGCCCAAGACCTGTGATGTGAAGTTTACCGTGTTCGCCGAGAGCGACGAGGTGATGAGGAAGAATGGCATCACTACCTTCGATGAGCTCGTAGAGAAATGCAAGGAGTGGTATGCAAGTGCTGCCTCCTGGTATGACTATGTTTCAGAGAAGGGCATAGAGATAAGCACCGGCAATGATTACACCAATCGTTTCAATGTGGTGAACATGTTCGTGGCTTACCATATCCTCTATTGCGGTATGCCTTACAACCAGTTGGTGTTCCTTAAGCCGGGTAGCGGCAACAGCAATCCTCCTGCCGGTCTGCTCTGGAACTACTGCAATGGTGGTGAGCCCTACGACTATTATGAGACGATGCTCCCCAGCACACTGCTGAAGATATGGAACCCACGCAACAAGAAAGGTTCGAAGCTCTTTATCAACCGTTGGGTGCTCAACAATACGTTGACCGATGAGGTGGGTAAGATGGGCTCTGATGCCATGCACCCCGTGCAGTTTGAAGGTGTGGAGATAGAGAACCCCGACGAGAGCATTAAGGACAAGTCGAACACCCGTAACGGATATATCATTCCTTTGAAGAGCATGCTGATCTACGACAGCAAGGTGCCCAACGGCGTGTTGAAGGAACGTCTGCGTTTCGATTCTTCCACCTTCTTGCCCGAGTTGGTGAACAATGGCTTCCGTTACCTCTCAGTGAATGAGGCCAGCGGTATCAACGGTGGTGGAACTGGTGCACGTATCGCTTTCCCCCTCAATTTCTTCAACAATGTGGTGTGCTACACCAGTGGAACAGTACTCCGTTACAACGTGAAGGGATGGTATCGTGCCTATCAAGCAGATGCGTTCCAGGGTTGGGGTACCTACGACCTCGCCATCCGCATCCCTCCCGTACCCACGGGCGACTATGAGTTGCGCCTCTTCTATACCCCCATGAGTCATGGTGGCATGATGCAGTTCTATATGGGTAAGAGCAGTGCCAAGAGCTCGATGGTGGCCCTGGGCATCCCGCTTGATGTCCGCATTCCGGCCGACGATCCTCTTATTGGTTGGACCAAGTTCTATGAGGAGGATGATATGGGTGTAGCCTCAGACCAGGCGATGCGTAACCGTGGCTACCTTCGCGGTCCCTATTCGTTCTTTGGAGGAACAAACGTGACAAGTGGTGATGCCGAGGGAGCCAACAGCCGTGGCGATGCTATTACCACGCTTCGCCTGTTGCTCGGTGTTGACCGTTACCGTCAGAGCGATGAGCACTGGTTCCGTTTTAAGAGTGTGATTGATGACAAAGATCTGAAGTGGCAGCTCGACTTCATCGAGTTGGTTCCCACGAGTATTGTCAACAACGAAACCTATTCAGAAGACTGGTATTAAACTTTCATCAAAGCAGTAATTATGAAACATATTCAATATATTGGAATGACGATGATGGCAGCGACGATGCTCACTGCCATATCATGCTCCGATTTTGATGACTACAACGAGGTGCCTGCAGAGCAGTCGGTGGCAGCCCAGCAGACCCTGTGGCAGAACATCAGTAACAATAAGGAGCTCTCAGATTTTGCCGATTTAGTGAAGAAGAGTGGTTACGACAAGATACTCTCCTCTTCTCACTTCTATACGGTATGGGCGCCGCTTAACGGACAGTTTGATGTAGCCAAGTGGCAGACCGTGGACAGTGCTACCCTGCGCTTCCAGTTTGTCGAGAACCACATTGCCGACTACAACCATTTCATCTCTGCTCCCGTCGATGAGCGTGTGGTGACCCTGAATGAAAAGACCTACGACTTCAAGGGCACATCGGCCGACAATGCCTCCTCGTTTGCCGGACAGACCATTGCCAAGAGCAACGTGGCTGCTCTCAACGGTGTGATACACAAGCTCAGCGGTGAAGCCGTCTATCGTCATAACTTCTATGAGTATCTCACTGCGCTGAAGGAGACTGACTCCTTGGCGAAATATGTGATGCACTATCAGAAAGAGGTGTTGGACGAGAAGAACAGTGTCGCCGGTCCCATCATTGATGGTATCCAGACCTATGAAGACTCGGTGATGATCGTCTCCAACACTTTCTTAGATAAGATAGGCTGCCAGCTCGCCAACGAGGACAGTAGCTATACCATGCTCCTGCCCACCAACGAGGCCTGGCTGAAGAGTTATGCCACCATCAAGAAGGCCTTCAACTATGGCAATGGTACCATCCTCGGAGAACGCTGTTATATGGATAATACCACTGCGACAATACAGAAAGACTTGAAAGATGAGGTGAACAGTGCCTATCTCTCCGACTCGCTCGCCCGTATGATGTTAGCCTATGACTTGGTGTTCAGTAACAACAACTACTACAACACCTGGTTGGACAAGGGCACCATAGGTGATACCCTGCAGAGCACCGCCCGTTCCAAGTTCTCTAACCCCGCTGAGCTGTTGAGCCATCAGCAGGGCGACGCCATCAAGATGAGCAATGGCACTGGGATCGTGGTCGATTCGTTGGCCTTCAAGCCATGGGAGAGCTACCTCTACGCTACCGGCATACGATCTGTGTCGGCATATAAGAATGCAACAGAGCCCAAACGCATCACCATCAAGAAGTTTAATGATGGGGTAGGGATGTTTGATATCCCCGGCTATCCTAACAATGCTGACTGGAGCTATAATGTGGCTTTCCAATGGATGAAAGCAAAAATGTCGAGCGACGAGATTGCTTACTATAACCTCGACCTCAACCTCTGCTCGGCTACCTATAGTGTCTATTGCGTCATCGTTCCTCCCTGTGCCGATGCCGACTATGCCTCCTATGATCCCGATGCAGAGATGAAGCAGACTATTTTCAACGCTTCGTTGCGTTACTACAACCCAACAGCGAAGAAGGTAGTAGATCATTATTTCCATCCTTCCATGCCAGAGGGGTCCTCTTCCGGCCCTAAAGCCAATGCCGATAAGTTGGAGGAGTGGGCCTTCAAGAACGACACCACCAAGGTGGATCCCGTCTATCTCGGCGACTTCACCTTCCCCGTGTGCTATGCCGGACTGAACAACTGCTATCCCAACCTGATTATCACGGCTCCCAAGATGGATAATGCCCACAAGAAACTCTATTCACGTGACTTGCGTATTGCTGCAATCTTGTTGATTCCAGCCGAACTTACTAAATCTAAAGGCGAATGACGATGAAAACCATAATTACCATCAATAACAAGCGCATCTCAGGTCTCAGATTGGCCTTCAGCGCATTGGCTCTCACTGCTGCGCTCCCCCTTATGGCGCAGATGAAGACCCTCAAGGGTAAGGTGGTCGATCACGCTTCAAAGACACCTTTGGCCGGTATTCAACTACAGGCTTTAGGCAACAAGCGTTATACGGCCATGACAGGCGACGACGGTATGTTCACTATCAAGGTACCTGCCCACATTACCTCGCTCTATGTACACTCTGATGCTTACCTCTCACAGCAGGTAGGTGTGGCTGCCTATGATTCTACGCAGACCATCAGCATCGAGATGCTTAGCGACCAGTTCTTGCCCCTCTATGGAAAGGGCACCAACATCACTGCTTCCCGTGAGTTTACCGTAGGACAGACAGCTGCTACTATCGACCAGGAGATAGGCAACAAGCTTGGTGCTGATGTACATTCTATCCTGCGCTCGGGCGTGGTAGAGAATGGAGCCGCCATGTTTATCCGTGGTCTCAACTCCATTAACTCCAACAGCCAGCCCCTCATCATCCTCGATGGGGTGGAACTCGATATGCAGTACGACCGTAGCTCATTGCACCATGGACATTTCAACAACCTGCTCGCCAACATCTCTACTGATGACATCGAGAAGGTGACCGTGCTCAAGAACGCTACGGCACTCTATGGTTCACGCGGAGCCAATGGTGTGATATTGATTGAAACGAAGCGCGGACATAGCATGGCTACCCGCATCGATGCCAACATCTCGGTGGGCGTGAGCCTCGTGCCACAGACGCAGACGATGATGAATGCCTCGCAGTATCGCACCTATGCCACGGAGATGCTCGGTACGATGCCTGAGTTAGAAGGACGAAATGTGGCTTTCCGCTTCCTCAACGACGATCCCAACGGCTATTATTATAATATGTATCATAATGATACCGACTGGCAAGACTATGTCTATCGCACAGCCCTCACACAGAACTATAGCATCAACGTGCAGGGAGGTGACGATGTGGGTATGTACAACCTCTCCGTAGGTTACATGGATGCCGAGGGAACGGTGGAGAACACCGGTTTCGACCGCATGAACCTTCGCTTTAATACTGATATTGAGGTGTTCCGCAACCTGATGACCAAGTTCGACATCTCCATCTCACGCACCAACAGTGCCCTCTTCGATGATGGATTCTCTGATGATTTCACCAAGAGCACCATCACTTCGCCCACGAACCTCGCTGCTATCAAGGCACCTATTGTGGCACCTTATCAGTATAACAAGCGTGTGGGCGGCTTCACCAGCCTGTTGAGCTCTTATGACGATATCTTCAGTCAGATAGACAACGGCACGAAGTACTCGTTGGCTAACCCCATGGCTATCATCACCAATGGAGAAGGCGACAACAAGAACATTGTGCAGAACACCAACTTCATCGTGCGTCTCGCACCTACATACACCTTTAAGAAAGGTTTGAAGGTGGGCGCATCTGTCAACTACCTGCTCAACCGCAACACGCAACGCTATTATCGTCCTTACGAGGGCGTGCCTCCCTTCAAGGTGGAAGGACTGGGTACCGTTTATGCTAAGGTGGGCTCACTCTTCTCCGAGGAGCGCAACTTTGCCGTTGGCGCCTTCGTGAACTGGGCCAAGAGCTTCGGTGTACATGCCATTGATGCTACCGCCGGCTACCGTTACAACTATTTCGCTTTGGAGGCCAATAACCTTCAGACCGACTACACCACACAGACTGATGACAAGAACCCACAGCTCAGTGCCAGTGGTGGACAGACAGAGGGCATCAACGACGTATGGAAGAATATCCAGTGGTATGGCACCATGGACTATAACTATGCAAACCGCTACTTTGTCACCCTCTCCCTTTTGGGTGAGAGCAACAGCCGTTTCGGTGAAAATGCTGACGGTCTCGGAATGTTTGGCGTGAAATGGGCTATCTTCCCAAGTGTACAGTTGGGATGGGTGCTGACTAATGAGCGCTGGTTCCCTGCCATGAAGGGCATCAACTACCTGCGCCTCAATGCAGGCTTTGATATGAGTGGTAATGATGACATCAACAACTATGCTGCACGAAGCAGCTTCAGTGCTGTGAAGTTCCACGACAAGAAGACCGGTCTGCAGTTGACCAACATCGGTAACGATGAGATCAAGTGGGAGACCACCACCAAATGGAATGTAGGTCTGGAGGCACGTTTCCTCAACAACCGTATCGCCCTTGCTGCCGACTACTTCATCCATAACACCACCGACCTGCTCACCCTGCAGAACTTCAGCAACCCCGTGGCTGGTATCAACAACTACTGGTGTAATGGTGGAGAGCTGCGTAACACCGGTTACGAGGTATCGTTCTCTGTGAAACCCGTGGTGACCAAAGACTGGCGTGTGGAGATGGGTGCCTCTGTTGGACACTACAAGAACGAGGTGACCAAATTGCCTGCAGGTAACTTTGAGACCGAGGTCTATGGCGCTTCTATCCTCACTGCTGTCAACAACCCAGTGGGACTGTTCTATGGTTATAAGACCGAGGGTGTGTTTGCCGATGATGCAGCAGCACAGGCAGCTGCAGTAAATGCCAACCCCGCCACACGCGATACCTATCTCTATTTTGAAGACAAGGCAGGTGCACGCCAGTATTTCAAGGCAGGTGACGTACATTTCTCCGATCTCGACAACAATGGCGTGATAGATGAGAGAGACCGCACGGTGATTGGTGACCCCAACCCCGACATCTATGGAAATATCTTCGCCAATGTCAATTGGAAGAACCTCACCCTCAGCCTTGGTTTCAACTATAGCTTGGGTAATGATGTCTATAACTATCAGCGTTCCATCCTCAACTCAGGTGCTACCCTTTACAACCAGCAGGTGGCAGAGACCTCCCACTGGCGTTATGAGGGACAGCAGACCTCACTGCCCCGTGTGGCCTACGGCGACCCGATGGGTAACAACCGCTTCAGCGACCGATGGATAGAGGATGGCAGTTACCTCCGATTGAAGACTGTCAACCTCTCTTACCGTGTACCCGTGCCCGGATCATGGACCTGGCTGCAGGGACTCACCGTATGGGCAGAGGCACAGAACCTCCTTACCCTCACTAAGTACACGGGCAACGACCCCGAGTTCAGCATCGGCAACAGTGTGTATTATCAAGGCATCGACTGCGGCACGCTGGCCCAAGGTCGCTCCTTCACCTTTGGTGTAAAGATTAACCTGTAATCATCACAACGAATATGAAAAAGATCATTTTTGCAATAGCAGCCCTTTTGGGTCTTGGTACTGTTGTCAGCTGTTCAGATATGCTCGAAACCGACAGTTCACAGCGTCTTTTTGACCCTGACATGAACGACAAGACCGACTCCATGTATTATGCCTTCGGTGTGCTGCAAGCCCTGCAGGCTGTCACCGACCAGTATTATCTGCAGGGAGAGATGCGTGGCGACCTCGTAGAGGTGATGCCTGGTGTGACCGATAAGAACCTTCAGGAGTTAGCTTCCTTCACTGCCGGAACGAGCAACAAGTATGACAGTGCTTATCAGTATTATCGTGTCATTAACAACTGTAACTATTACATTGCTCATCGCGACACCTCGCTCCTCACGGGAAGCACCGAGGTAGTGAAAAACGAGTATGTGGCCATCAAGGCTATCCGTGCCTGGGCCTATCTGCAGTTGGTACGCAACTATGGCGAGGTGCCCTTCGTTACACAGCCCCTCACCAGCATCTCACAGATAGAATCAACCAACTTCCCCATGAAGGACTTGGCCGGTATCGTAGCAGAACTCGCCCCTGATCTTGCCCAGTACTCAGGAACTCCCTGTCCTAACCATGGAGAGTTCGACCTCGGTTCTACCAACTGGGGGGCCAACATCAAACTCATCTCACAGTACTTCTACATACCTGTGGATGTGATTCTCGGCGACCTCTATCTTGAGAACAATGACTATGCCAATGCCGTGAAGTACTATGTCAACTACTTCACCAATGTAGCATCGGCCAACAATACTGTGATGGCCTTCTCAGGCGACATCAGTTCCCTCCCCCGCACGATGTACGACCGCATTCCTCTGGGCATGTCCATCTTCACTCGTGGCGACTATTCCAACCTTTTCAAACTCGACAACAAGAACGAGATGATCACCAAGGTCCAGATGCCCGTGAGCCGTCAGAAAGGTATCACTTCGGTATTGCCCGAAATCTATGGCTTCGATTTCTATGGCACCTCATCCAACAGAGGCGCTACCCCACGTCTCGAACAGGTGCAGTTGAAGCCTTCGGCCTCCTACCTCGAACTGATAGATACCCTCACCTATTATTATTATGAGTCGGGGAACGCCATCAGTCTGAGCTCTGCGAAAATCTGCGATGCACGCTACTATTCGTTCACTGAGGAGGTGGACTTTGGCGACGACTCTACGCAGGTATGGATCTCCAAGGTAGCCAATGCTAACGTCTATCTCTATCGCTCAACGACCGTATGGCTCCATTTAGCTGAAGCCCTCAACCGCCTCGGCTATCCTGACCTCGCCTTCGCCATCCTAAAGGACGGTCTTAACCAGTCGGTGCTCGACTACGGAACGGAGGAGTTTGGCGGCTATATCACTGCTGCCGGCAAGAACCTCCTCACCAACGTCTATCCTCTCATCACCGATGCCACTGCAGACAAGTTCCCCAAGGAACTGTCTGGCGGTGTCCATCAGCGTGGCTGTGGCTGGACCTCTGACTATGAGCACAGGAATGGCAACTATACCACCGGACTCTCTCCCTATCAGATGAACCCAGTGGTGGGCAATAAACTGGCTTATATCAGCGAGACCTATAATGTCGCTAACGACCCTGCACTCTACACCAAGGCCGACACCATCAATGCCGTGGAAGACCTGTTGTGCGATGAGTATGCGCTGGAGTTTGCATTCGAGGGCACACGTTACTATGACCTCATGCGTTTGGCCCGCCATAAGAATCACGCTGGTACCTATGGAGGAAACTTCGGTAGCCTCTGGATGAAGAAGAAGTTGGAATACAAACATCCTCAGAAGGATCTGTCTGACCCCAACCAGTGGTATCTGCCTTTCAAATAAGCCAATACGTAGAATAACTCTTTCTCACCGCTCCCGGTGAGTCCATCGAGGCGGTGTGTCAACAGAATGGGTTGATACACCGCCTCTTGATTAAGCAAATCACAAAATCATAAGATATGAAAAGAATCATCTGTTCTTCAGTGGCCCTGCTACTCCTCTTGTCGGGTAGCGTGTTGGCACAAGTGAAACGTACTGTCACCGTGACGCTCTCCGATGACGGAGCCGCCAAACTCCAGGTCTTCCTTCCAGAGCAGCCCTCGGGACGAGCCATCGTAGGATGTCCCGGTGGTGGCTATTCCCATCTCTCCATGCAGAACGAAGGTACCGACTGGGCCACCTGGTTCACCTCGCAGGGTATCACCTATGGCGTGCTTACCTATAGAATGCCCAAGGGCGACCGCACCCTGCCCATGAGTGATGCCTGTGCCGCAGTGAAGACGATGCGCGACTCTGCCGCCCTCTGGCAAATCAGTCCCTATGATGTGGGTATCATGGGTTTCTCGGCAGGAGGACATCTCGCCTCTACCACTGCCACCCATGCCCCAGCAGAGAGTCGTCCCGACTTCCAGATACTGTTCTATCCCGTGATATCAATGAATGAGCGGATCACCCATAAAGGGTCGGTGGTCAACTTCCTCGGTGAAGGAAGGGCTGATGCACAACTCGTGAAACAGTTTAGCAACGACCAGCAGGTGAGCAAACACCAGACACCGCCAGCGATTCTGCTTATGGCAGCCGATGACCGTGCTGTGCCGCCAGCAACCAATGCCATCCCTTATTACTTAGCCTTGCGAAAAGCCGGCATCCCCGTAGCCATGCATATCTATCCTTCAGGAGGTCATGGCTTCGGCTTCCGTTCTACCTTCCGTTGGCACGAGCAGATGCTCAACGAACTCTCTGCCTGGCTCAAACAGTTGGAGCGTCCAAAGGCAGGAGCGTTGAAGGTGGCGTGCATCGGAAACAGCATCACCGATGGTTTTGGCATCGATATGGCTGATGTGGACGGTTATCCCGCACAGTTGCAGCAGCTGTTAGGTCGTGACTATTACGTGCGTAACTTCGGTGTCAGTGGGCGCACCATGCTCAACCATGGCAACCTTCCTTATATGAAAGAGCGTGCGTGGAAGGAAGCCCAGACCTTCAGCCCCGACATCGCCATCATCAAGTTAGGCACCAACGACAGCAAGAACATCAACTGGGACACATACGCCAAGGAGTTTCCAAGGGACTATCAGCAGATGATAGATGCCTTGCGTGCTCTGCCATCGAAGCCCCGCATCCTTCTCTGCACTCCCATTGCGTCGATGAAAACTGCCGTGTCAGAAAAGTGGCTCATCCGCGACAGTATCGTCACCGAGGCCATCATCCCCGCCATTCAAAAGATAGCGAAGAAGAACAAGCTCCAACTCCTCGACCTCCATCCCGTGGTGAACATGGATAAAAAAGACATGCAGGCCGACGGCATCCATCCCACCTCACAGGGAGCAAAGAAGATTGCCGAAAAGGTGAAGGAAGCTATACTGAAAGAGCAATAGTAGTTGCAGCGGGACACTGTAGAGATTAGGTGTTATGGTGTCCCGCAGCATGAAAAGAAGTTCCCTTCGTTAGGTAGCTATAGCACATGGGAGATAATCAGAACATAAGTGTGTGAGCCAAGTTACTTATGTTCTTCCGTTTACGTGAGTTCGACGTAAGAGTTATGCAATTAGTTTGCTTTTGTCAATGATTTCAATATTCATTGACGGCTTTTTGGGCAGTAGATTGTAGGCAATGAGGCCTGCAAAGAGATTGGTTGCAAAGTTGACAACAGAGCGGTGCCTGGTATGTTCTATCTGGCAGATGTTCTTGAGTTCGTCGTTGACAGTCTCGATGACCGACCTTTTCCTGAGGAGGATTTTGTCATAGAGATTCATCAGCGAGTACTTCATGTTCCTTTTCAGCTTTGTCACCAGGTGTATGTCGTCAACGAAGAGCATCTCGAAGAGGTCCTGGCTGATATACCCCCTGTCGGCGAAGAGTTTCCCGAAGAGTCTCTCGGTAAACGCCCTG
>JAHAZN010000007.1 GCA_018385335.1 Prevotella sp. | reverse complement strand
TCGTCCCACTGCCGCACCGCGACGGTCAACAAGGATGGCAGGCTGGGCAGGTCTGCCCACCTCATTAAACCTCTTCTCACCATCGGCGGTCACCAAGCTCAGCGGACCGAGGTCGGGATCGTTGGGGTCGATACCAAACCCTTCCTTCACACCACAATGGATGGTCACCACCACGAGCGAGTCGGCACCATATTCAGCCTCCATGCGATGGAGCTGGGCGGCACCATAGGGGCAGTTGACGCAGAACTGTCCTGAGAACTCCTCGACGAGGACTGCACGCGACACCTCGGTGGGCGTCACTTCTATCAGTCGGTCACTCTCATCGATATGCTCACACGAGGTGAGGAGGGTCAAACCTGCGAAAACTGCAACAAACAGATATCGGATATTCATCATGAGTCAAATCAAAAATTATAGTTGTATGAAATAGTAGCACCCTTGCTGGCAGGCACATAACGGCACACACCGCCAGAGCAGTTGTAACCGGCACGGTTACGCACGTAGCCCAACTGTATGCGATGGGCACCTGTGGTATAGGTGACATAACCATTATAGTAATGGAGGTCGGTGGCTCCGCAGTTCCACTCATCCGACACGGTGAACATCAGATGGGGCAATACAGAAAGTTCCAACAGTCCGAAAGCCCAGTCGTGTTCATCCTGCGCTGTGGTGAGATACTGTGCCTCTCCACGGAGCGTGAGTTTGTTGTTGAATCGGTACTTACCCTCTGCCACGAAGATGTTGCTGTGTATCATTCCTCCCTTACCTTCAACCACGGTCTTGTTGTAGAACTGGTTCATGTACATAAGGTTGAGTTTGAAGTCACGACTGACCTTCTTCTCCACCTGGATATTCAGGTCCTGATAGTATCTGTCGTTGCCCCATTTCCAGAAAGCCGACCCATAGCCATTGGTCCCATCCTCGTGGATGTTCTGATTGATCGCCCTCACATAGGAGAAGTTGGCCTTGACCTTCGTTCCATATTTTCCTCCGAGCAGGGTGTGACGCTTAAAGGTATATCCCATCTCTGCCTGATATGCCCATTCGCCATCGGGATTGGTGGCATAAGGATAATGAGCAGCCAGCGCATAGGTATGTTCCATGGTGAAGGCCGGCAGATGGTTGATATACGAGGAGTTATCGGGGTCAGCGGAGGGCATTGTCCTGCGACTGCGGTAAGACATATTGTCGCTACGCTTCGCCTGAAGCAGAAGACTCATACCACTCTGCGAATAGCTGGTGGAGAGCATGGCCACATACCCCTTACGATAGATATAACCATTAGACTGCGAGGGGTCCTGTCCCTTCCGTGCATATTCCGCCAACACGTTCCATCCGCCTTTCTGCAGACGGAGACGGAGGTCGTAGGCTCCCACATACTCGGGGAAGTTGTAACGGTGGGTAGCGTCGTGAAGCAGCACCTCGTCGTCCGACTCACTCTTGGTGACATAAGAGGCACCCAGTGTGAGATAGGTGTTAGACGTCTGTAGGGGTCGGATCCACTGGTCGAGACTGAGTTCCATGTCGGCTCCTCCCACCCAGGAGTCGTTCCATCCCCAGTAGCGACGCTGCTTGCCTATGAGTGCGGTGAGGTTGACGCCCTGTGTAGGCGAATATTTCAGTCGTCCTCCAAGAAGCGAGTTGTCGATACCGAGACTGCGCTCCTCATAGGTACGGAGGATGAAGCCGGAGCCAAACTGCTCATAGAACGTACCGAGTGTGAGTTCTGTGTTCTTGTTATGTCCCTTCACATAGAAGAAAGGGACACCCCATCCTGCATAGTCTTTATGAAAACCAGGAAGAGGATGATCGAGATACTCAAAACGCACGCCGGCATCGAGTTCATTGCTCGTAATATTCACTTCGGCAAAACTATTGGTGAGTCCCCACTCGCTATAGTCTTCTGTACCTATCTTATCGTCGTTCTGTGGGAAGAGGATATCACTCTGTATGCTACCACTCACCACTACCTTATTGCCTTCTTCATTGTCCTGTGCCACCGCAGCAAAAGAGAGCGAGAGGGCAACGACAGATAAGACACAGCGATGAGCGATGAGATGAGATGAAAAAGGAAAGGTATTCATTCTATCTGTTAATCGGGTTATCATAAAACGGGACGATATGTGCACAGTTATTGAAGCAGTCCTCTCACCTTCTCTATGAGTTCTGCCTCGGCACCTTCGGTATAGCCGTTATGTTTATAAACAATGTTTCCCTTGCCGTCAACGATGAGCACATAGGGGATCATCTGTATGCCAAGGGCACGTTTAAACTCACTGTTGGGGTCGAGCAGCACGTCATAGGTCCATCCGTTGCCATCGACTAAGGGTTTAACTTTGTTGATATTCTGTGCCTGGTCGATGCTCACGGCGATGAGCTTCACACCTGTCTCCTCCTGCCACTCCTCGTACACCTCACTGATGGCAGTGAGTTCTCTGTTACAGGGTTTGCACCATGTGGCAAAGAATGAGATGATAAACGGTTTGCCGTCGTTACTGAGCTCTGCCGTGTTGACAGTCTTGCCATTGATATCCTTCAGCGTTACCGAAGGGAGCTGTGCAGCAGCCTGCAGAGCGAAGGCTACGAGCACGAAGAGAAGAGAAAAAAATCTTGTTTTCATCATAAAGGATTTTAAAACGCAAAAACCCGAGCCGCCCCGAGGGGCGGTTCGGTGTTAGCTTATCCCATCATGGGAATGGAAATACTTATTTAGCAATCTTAGTGCTGCGAACGGTACCATTAGTGAGATACTCCTTCTTAATCTTTAGGCCCTTGGTAGCGGCAGAAACCTTGCGACCAGCGAGGTCAACATACTCTACCTTAGCGGCAGCAGCGGCATTGTCCTTCACGCCCTCGACAGCTGCAGGCGTATTAGTGATTTTCACACTGTATTCAGTGTAGATATTGAACCAACCTCCTTTTCCTTCAGCAGCAGGAAGAACAATAAAACCGAGACAAGACATTCCGTCACCCTCCAAGGACAGGGTCTTATCATCATTCTCTGTCACGAACATCGTATAGTCTGTTTCAGGCCAACCCACAGAAGTTCCTTCTGCACTCTCAACCAGGGTAATGTTTTCATTTAACATATCATAAATATTGCCATCACTGAGTTTGACGCCATAGAGAGGCAACTGTTCAGATGGAATCGTTAATGAACTTCCTGATTCATCCAACTCAGTCTCAAGCCATGCTGAAGCAACACCAGGAAGACCAGCCAAATAGAGATTTCTACCGATGATGAAAGCCTTTCCATTGTTAATCTCGTCATTTTCACTTCCGTAGAAAGAAGTACCCTTATTCTCTGTTACACAGATATTATCAGCAAACCAACCATAAGGCAGGCAGTCAACGAAATACATTGTTGAGTAAGCAAGGGGCGTGGTTGCATCCTCTGCAAACACGGCAAAAGCACTGTTGATATAGAGCTCTCCCTCACCGCCATCTTCTTCAGGGAAATAATATCCTGTGATAGGCTTATTACTAATTACTGGAACAATGCCTTGCTGGTCAGCGGTGGGCTCGAAATTAACACCACGGACATAATACTTCTTTCCTGCTTTGTCTACACCTACCACCTGACTGTCCTCGATGACCAGAGAGTCTGCACCATAAGAACTCAATTGGTTAGATACAGAGAGCACCTTACCTGCAATTGGGTCGAGACCATAGAAGTCGATATCCAACATACCATTGCCAGCCACTATGGTTGCAGCATTCATAGGAGAATATAGGATAGATGAAACAGCATCGCTGTAGATATACCCAAAAGTAGCATATAAACCTGCATAATCCTCAGCAGCGTAAGCTGTAGCGGCAGCATTGACCTTAGAAGGTTTGGCAAAGCTCCTAAGCTCCTGCATCTTGGCCTTGTCAGCAGCCATCTTTTTCTTATCAACGGTGAGATGGTTCATATAGTTCTTCTGGAAACCCATCATCTTCTCTGAACCAATCTTTTTCATCTCCCCAAAGGCTTTGCTTGGGACCTGAGCTGCTGCACTCATAGCAACAAAAGCAACAGCCAACACAAGTGTAAACTTTTTCATAAGCATAACATTTTGTTTATTATAAAAATATTGCGTTGCAAAAGTAAGTAAAAAATTGCTTATGTGATACAATTTCATAAGAAAAACTTTCTCTTTAACACAAAAATACCACAATCATGCGATTTTTTATTAGGATACCAAGGCGAAGAGATGAAATAGGCTACAACCTGTCACCCTTCGCCTTGGTAGGTAGAATACTTATTCTTCTCTGTCTTCAGGATTTCTCAAAGGATAAATCTTGCTCTTCATGAAGAGACGAATATTGTTGGTGTACTGCTTAGATCCAACCTTAGTCGGAGTGAGACATTCCAAATCAATATACTCCTTCAGATTATTAGAAGAGAGTTTGAAGGTGAGTGGCTGTCGATAGCCGAAGGGCTCGCAGCCATAGTTATAACCCGAGCTCAACAGCATACTTCCATAGTCGTCGCCAGTCTTTGCACATGTGAGTTTTACCTGGTCGTCGCCAATCAGTTCGTAGTCATAAAAGATCTGTCCCAAATAGGAATCTTGGTCTTCCTCTACATAGACATCAACGAGCAGACCTACAGCATAGTTGAAGTAACCGAAGCAGGTCAGGAGCATCTCACCGGGTAGATTCTTATTGTTGGTCACTGAGTTCTCCCAGCGTCCCCACCAGTAAGCACCATACTCACCCATATCTTCCTTCTGTGCATACCAAAGTGCATTGACAAACTGCTTGTTGATGCTGTTCTTAACGAGCTTCACATCGTTGCTTTCAAAGGAATAGAACTCATTACCCGAATCGTTGAGTTTGAAGCCGGTGATAGCATGTCCCTTAAACTCGAAGGGTTTGTAGAATTTCATTCCATCATCGTTGATAATATAAGAGGTGCTCACCTGCACATACTTACCATCCTCAACATAAGTGATATACATACCACGCATGTCGGTACGAATATCGAAGACATCACTACCGATGGTCATTGTATAACTTGATGCAAACATCTTCTTATCTATTGATGCCACTTTGTCGAGGAATCCCTTCCAGTCATCTGAAGCCATGGGATACATCACGGCATGGTTGCCCGAAGCACGACCGAGGAGTGTGACAGAGTCGGCACAGGCAGAGAGAATAGAGAACTCATTGTCTCCACCCAGTCCTTCACCGGCGTAACCACTGAGGGGAGCACCCGGGTCGGCCATCTTAGAGAAGATCTCATTATAAGTGTCTAAGCTCAAGGTAACACCGGCACTCTGAGAGATGGTATAGAGACTCGTGGCCTTCTTCTCGGTACCACCGGAGATATCGCTCTCACCGGCGAACGTCACCTTACCATCCTCTGAGAAAGAGACACAGAAGGTGTAACCGCCATAAGCCTGCTCCTTAGAGGGGAAATATTTGAGGTACCAGCCATGAGGGGCTGAAGTCAGAATCTTGTAGTTTTTTGCAACCACCTTATCAGCTCTGCTGGCCGATGACTCTGAGAAGAAGTCATCCTGCTCCTGCTTACATCCTGTGAGCAGGGTCATCGCTGCCAATGTAATGAAGAATATCTTTTTCATGATTACTTGTCTTCTTTAATGGAAATATCTTTCAAATCCAACTCTCGGAAATGCTGTGAGCGATAGAGCACCTCAGCACGCAGGTCATCAATATCCACACCCCAAGCAGTCTTCAGCCATTCACGCACGATTTCCAATTTCTGAGTTATGGCCTGCTTGCCGTTCACTCCTACAGTGAAACTGGCATACTCCTCCATCAAGGAATGTCCACTCTTATCCAGCCATGATGGATCAGCACGCTCCAACACATAGTCCCAATAAGCCTGGGTGGAAGTGATATAGGTAGAGAGAATCTCCACAAAATCTTCCTGAGTCTCCATTGAAGCATAGGGAGTGATGTAACCCATCTGCCATGCGGTGACACTGTCCTTGAGGTTCACCCATGAGTTAGACTGATAAGAATCCTTGGTCACCTCGTTGAACTCAGTAGGATAGTTCTTGGTCTGGTGGAGGATATGAGCAAACTCATGGTGCATGGTATGGAAATACCAACGGTTGAGCAGTTCAAGGTCGAGCTTATCCAGATCGAGATTGTTTACGTTGTAGAGCGTAATCTTCATACCACCCTCTGCCGTACCGAGCACGATACTTCCATCCTCATTGTAGGCAGGAGATCCGACAAGATGCATCACCTTTGGGCAGTAAGTACGGATGAAGTCGAGCCCCATCACTGACTTATACGACTCCAACCACATATACTTAGTCAGTTTGGCCAAAGCCACTGCCTTGTCATAGTCGGCAGGAGCCAGGTTATAGTCCTTGTCCGACTCCTTGAACTCAAACTTGTATTTGAACATGATATTGAAGGAGTCCACATAGTTCACCTTGAGCCAACGGTCGAAATCGTTCTGCTCAACAACGGCATTGTCATGGAAGATGCTTTCTGACTCCAGATCATCCTCACTGCACGCCACTGTTACCATGGCTACGGCAGCCAAAAGAAAATATTTCAGTTTCATTGTTGTACAAAGTCATTGGTTATTTTTGGAAATTCACGTGGGTTAGGAGCCAGTCCGGCATCCACGACGTCAGCAGGCAGCTGGAAGGCACGACGTGGGTCGTTGAGCGAGAGACTGTCAACAGGCAGACCGTCGTTGTTGTGTGCGATGACGATACCCCAGCGCTTGATGTCGTTCCAACGCAGACCTTCCATGTGTGTCTGAGCACGACGCATGAAGAGGATACACTGGATAAGGCACTCATGTTTCTTATCACGCAACTGGAAGCCTAACGGATGGAGACGTTTCTTGGGAGAGCCATACTCCTGGGTAGCATAGACAGGACGTCCATCGGGCAACTCCTGATACTTCATTGCTGAGTAATATTTAACGATATCATCCAAGGTCTTGGTAGGCTTGTTGGATGTATTTGTTGACATCCACCAGTTGATATCCTTCACCGCATTGTCATACTCTCCGAGGTTGGCGTATGCCTCTGCACGACAGAGAAGAGTCTCGTCGGCACAGAGCTGGACAATCACATTGTGACGGAAACCAATCTGCTGCACCTTATCGGTGAACTCGAAATAGCCATAGTACTTAGAGATAGATATCTTCTGCTCCATACCCCAGCATGAGTTGGCCATATAGAGATAAGAGCGTGAGCCCCAAATACCATTGGCACGGAATCCTTCCACCTCACAAATCTTCTTACTGTTGAAGCCATAACGCTTGCCGAGCGTATAGGGACCGAGGTAGTAAACCATGCTCGAATAAGCGGTCTGCAACAGGAGGTTACAGGGAGCTGAAGGCGACACATAGGTGTTGCAACGTGACTCATAGTCGGAAGCCATGCTGGCTATCTCCTTCCAGTCGCGCAGCATGGAGGTTGGGTCGGTAGTACCCAGCACCTGGTTGGCAGCCTCGATACATTTTTCCCATTTCTGATAATAGAGGTAGAAACGGGCAGCGAAGGCATAGGCAGCCTTCTTGTTGAAATGATACTTAGGCACGGTATAAAGCTCGTCGTTGATCAAGGGGATACCTTCCTCGATATCCTTCTCAATCTTTGCATAGAGGTCAGCCAAGTTACCACGCTCATAGTTGGGCTTAACGGTTGTCTCTGGTTCGGTGGCATAAGGCAGACCGAGGTCGGTAGAGGCGGTCTCAGGGTTATATGCCAGACAGAAGACATTAGCCAGGAGGAAATGTCCCCAAGCACGACAAAGCAATGCCTCACCCTTCTGGGCTTGGAGCGATGCGGGGTTACCCATCTTTTCTATCGCCTGAAGCGCATGGTTGGCTGTTGCTACTGCACCGTAACAAGCCTGCCAGAATCCCTTAGGTGTGTCAGCGTCGGTCTCTGTGATATCTTCCCAACGATAAGCCTCTTCTTGGGTTTTAGCTTCGATGGTGTAACGCATACCATTGTCCATGGCATTGTCGGAAGCCATCTCCTGCATCAAGATGCTGTGAGAATCAGGATAGGCAGCCACCAGCAGAGCGGTGATTTTATCTTCGCTATCCAACTGTGTACGGTTATCGGGCAACACATCCAGATAGTCGTTGCACGAAGCCATAGCGAGGGAAGCGACCGACAAGAATAAATATTTATTTACTTTCATCTTTTCTTCAGTATTTATAGGTTGGATTAAAGACCGAAACGAACGGTAAGTGTAAACTGCTTAGGCATAGGAGATGCCACACCACCGGTGTTGAAGAACTCGGGGTCCTGTCCGTTCAGTTTGTCATCACAGTAAATCAGGAAGAGGTTGGTAGCCTGTAACTTCAGCGAGAGGTTGTTGAGCTTGAGGGGCTCAATCCATTTCTTGGGGAACTCATAAGCAAGAGAGATCTCCTTCATACGAATGAAATCACCCTTAGCCACACGCTCTGTAGAGTAGTTATAGGCGTTGTAAGCATAGCTGAGATAGCTGTCGGTAGCGTTAAGACGCTTGTCAGCAATCACAGGCACATTGGTTGTGCGCTCATCGCCCTGCACTGTCCAGCGGTTCTTGAACTCACGAGGCATAGCATCGAGGTCAGAATACTTGCTGCTGAAGACGGGATCGAGACGTACCACATTACCAAAGGCATAAGTGATGAACACGTTCAACTTGAAACCTTTATAAGAGAACACGTTGGCCAACGAACCAGTAGA
The DNA here is from genome assembly GCA_018385335.1 of Prevotella sp. Taxonomy (GTDB): domain Bacteria; phylum Bacteroidota; class Bacteroidia; order Bacteroidales; family Bacteroidaceae; genus Prevotella. Next base: position 7,100 of record JAHAZN010000007.1, on the reverse strand, counting down.
GGTGGGGTCTGTAGGACCTTCATATACCAGATGACTCTTGTTGATACGGTCCTGGAAGTTGAGGTCGCTCACAGTGAGTATGCCGTTCTCATTGATAAAGGTAGGCAGACCAGACTCATTCAATCCCTTGAAATCGTAAGAGAAGAGTGAGCGCACGGGATAACCCTCGATGGTGAAACCTGTACCGGTAATCATATCGATCACACGGGCATTGGTCTCAAAGTCGGTCACGGTGTTCTTTGCATAAGCAAAAACGAAGTCAGTGGACCAACGGAAGTCCTTAGTCACGATGTTCTGTGTAGATACAGAGAACTCCACACCATGTGAACGCATACTTGCCACGTTGGCATATTTGTCAACCTGACCACCCACACCCGTGGTGTTGATGACACCAATCAGGTCGAAGTTATCACGACGATACCAGTCGAAGGTCACATTGATACGGTCCTTCAAGAATCCGAGTTCGGCACCGATACTGAGCTCGTGCTTCTTCTCGTAGGTCAGTTCACTGTTCTCAAGATCACCGATATCGAGTCCTGACTCTGTCACACCTGCTGATGGGCGCCAGGGGTTGCCACTCATAATCACTGGCAGGGAGTTGGTAACACCTGCAGGACCACGGTCGGCGGTCAATGAGTAAGAAGCGCGCAACTTAGCATGAGAGAGTACATTCTGCTTATCGAAGAAGGGTTCCTCATCAACGATCCATGCACCAGACACGTTCCATGTGGGCAACCAGCGCGACTTGGTACTCATACCCAGTTTGTTGGTTCCCTCATAACGGATAGTACCGTTGATAGAGTAACGACGTTTCCATGCATAGTTGAGTGTACCGAAGAAGGCGGCAGAACGGCTGTAGGTGTCGCTCAGTGTATAATACTGGGTGTTCTCCTCCTGCATCTGTTTGAACATCAGATAGTCGAAGTGAGCGAGGTTACCCATATCATACTGCATACCATTGCCCTGGAACCATGTTCTGCGACGGTCGATGCGGTTAATCTCCATACCACCGAAGACATTCACGCTATGGTCCTCAAGATACACATCATTATAAGATGCGGTAGCACGGAAGTCATAACTGTTCATGTTATACTTTGTCTCACGATAGAAACCACCATAAGGCAACACGCACACGGGGAGTGAGTTGGCGTTGTCAGGGTCGGTATAGAGATAGGGGTTATTGTCACGGATGGTGGCATCGCCCATCTCACGGTAAGCCTGCGCCTGGTTTGACTGGTCGTGGATCTCGTGCATCTGTGTGGTGGTAGAGAACTTATAGGCAGCGATAGCTGAGAGTTCTACCTTGGTGATGGGTTTGTATTTCAGTTCGGCCTGGAACTTGGTATCCACCACATGGAGGTCCATATAGTTGTTTTCCAACTCATCAAAGATATTAAAAGGTGCATAGTTTCTCTGATACGAAGCATTGGGGTCGAGCGTACGAGAGGTGTTCAATGCGTAGGAGTAAGGGTTGATATCGAAGTCGCGACGCACCTCACCCGACACAGGGTCGATGGTCTGTGAGAGTGTACCAGGGGCACGCTGCTTACGATAAGAAGCCTGTGCAATCATGTTCAACGACACCTTCTTCGACACGTTATAGTTAGCGTTAACGTTAGCAGTGTAACGCTCCACCTCACTCTGCTTGTACCATCCTGGGTCGTTCATCAGAGAGAGTGACACACGGTAGGCCGCCTTGTCGGTACCTGACGACATACTGATAGAGTGGTTCTGAGAGATAGCGTTGCTGAAGAGCAGATCGAACCAGTCGGTATTGCGATATTCTGCTTCGCGGAGATAGGCATTGCGGGCAGCATCGGTGTTAGCCAAAGCAAACTGGCCTGTGAGCGGGTCATAAGTGTTCATCAAGCGATACATCTTACCATATACACCACTGTCTGCTGCACGATAGACATCAGAGAAGTTGAGGTATCCACCCTTCTCCATCTCACGATAGACACCCATCTGCTCCTGAGAGTTCATGATGTTGAAGTTGGCGTAGTTGGGTTTGAGTCGCATGGAGAACTCACCGGTATAGCTGATGCTGTTGACACCGGCCTTTCCTTTCTTGGTGGTCACAACGATCACACCGGCCATAGCGCGCGCGCCATATATAGAGGTGGCCGAACCGTCCTTCAAGATTTGGAAACTCTCGATATCATCAGCGTTAAGTCCTGCGATAGCCGAACTGATAAGGGTCTCGGCATCACCAGAAGAAAGTGCGTCGGCATCCACCTCCGTCACATCTTCCATAATCACACCGTCCACCACCCAGAGGGGCTTAGAACTACCATAAATAGATGTAGCACCGCGGACACGGATTTTAGGAGCTGTACCAAATGTACCAGAGACATTCTGCACAGAAACACCGGCAACACGTCCCTCCAAGGAGCGGCTGATATCAGCCACACCATCAAGTTTAGCATCGGCGGCATCGATCTTTGCCGTAGCACCGGTGAACAATCGCTTGTCCATCTTCTGCATACCCGTCACCACGACGTCTTTCAGCGTTGTCTGATCATTCTCAAGAACAACCTTCATATTGGCCTTAGGCTTGAGAATCTGTGTCTTCATACCCAAATAGCTGATACGCAAGCGTTTGCCTGCGGGAACAGAGAGCGTGAACTTACCATCATAATCAGTAGCCACACCTGTTTTAGTACCTTCTACCATAATGGTAGCACCAATCACAGGCTGTCCATCCTCTTGAGCTATTACGGTACCTGTAACCTTAGTTTGGGCAAGGACCATTCCTATAGACAGGAAGAGACCTACCAAAACCATTGTTAATTTCTTCTCCATAAATACTCTTTGATTTTCTTTAAATTTTTAATTGATATACTTGCAAGTCGCAAAGGTAAACAAATATGCCCTAATAGCAAAATATTGCTATAGAAATTTACAGATTTTATGCAACTCAGTAGTTAATTTGCTTATAAAATGGGGATAAATATTCAAAACTGAGCTATTTATCCCCATTTTTATTACACTTTGTCATTTGAGGTTATTTCACCAAAACGACAAGATATTTGCTGGTGCTCCAGAAGGCCTGTGGATTAGTGATACGCAAGATATACTGTTTGTTAGCATCCCGCTGGAGTGTGTAGCTGTTGGAGGGATGGGCGGTGAGCATCGTGGCCGACTTGGAATAGAGTTTGATTTCCTTGTCGATACGGATATCTATCTTCGTGAAGTAGTCGCGGTTGAAGTTAGCCTGCAGCACCTTACCGTCAACGAGGATGTTCTGTGCCTTCAGCTCACTCTTCGTACCGAAGACAAACCAGGCGGTGTTGAGCTGTTTGTCCTGTGCAGTGATGGTCTCACTCTTCTGGTTACTCTCCTTGGTGAGATTGCTCACGTTGCTATTCAACCCGTCAATCTTCTGGTCGAGCTCAGCGATATGGATATCCTTGGCCTCAAGCTCTGTACGCAACTGGATGAGCTGTGCATCTTTCTCCTCCAACTGGAGGGTGAGGTTCTCTATCGTCTTCTTCAGTTCTTCACTCTTGAATGAGCTGGTTCTCAACTGCTTCTTGAGTTTCTCGATGAGCTCACGGTTCTGCTGCATCGTTGACTGAATAAACTGGATGTTCTCGCGGATTCGTGCCTTGTCATTAGCTCCCTCACCAGCTTTGGCAAGGTTGACACGTCCCTGTGCCTTGTTGATCTCCCTGAATCCCTCGTCAATCTCATTCATCGTAGCCATCATATCGTTGATCTCATTGTCACGCTGGGCGATGATACGATTAAGGGAGTCGCGCGTCTGCAGCGCCACATCGGCATCAATCTTTGCCTTCTCCTGCTTGCAACCCACCATAGCGGTCAAGCATACCAATAGAAAGAGTAATTTCTTCATAGCTCCTTTTGTTTATTCCTGTATTTGTTTTTCTTCTCTTCTTTCTCCTGTTTTTTCTCTTCTTTCAAGTCGCGCCCTTCCACCACAACAACAATCTCTCCTCGGGGCTCGGTAGCTGTGAAATGGGTAACAAGCTCATGAAGACTGCCTCGCACACTCTCCTCGTGTACCTTGGAGATCTCGCGGCACACCGAAGCCTGTCGCTCAACACCAAACACCTCCTCAAACTGCTGTAAGGTCTTGAGCAGACGATGGGGTGATTCATAGAACACCATCGTGCGCCACTCTGCAGCAAGGGCATCGAGCCTCGTCTGCCTTCCCTTCTTGGGCGGGAGGAATCCCTCGAAGACAAAACGGTCGCAGGGGAGTCCGCTACTGACCAATGCGGGCACGAAGGCGGTGGCACCGGGGAGGGTATAGACCTCTATGCCCGCCTTGACAGCTTCTCTGACTAGGAAGAAGCCGGGGTCGCTGATACCCGGTGTGCCGGCGTCACTGATAAGCGCTACATTCTCACCTGCCAGCAGGCGGGAGACAACGGCAGAGGATGTACCATGTTCGTTGAACTTATGATGAGACATCAGGCGGTTCTGGATATCAAAATGCTTGAGCAGAATGCCTGAAGTGCGGGTATCTTCAGCCAACACCAAATCTGCTTCCTGCAACACCTTGATAGCACGGAAGGTCATGTCATCCATATTGCCCACAGGAGTGGGTACGATATATAGTATGCCCATAAGTAGGGGCAAATGTATACAATTATCTGTTATCTGCAAAAAAAGGCCGTCATTTCTTTGCAATTTTTAAAACGAATTCTTACTTTTGCCCTTGATACAGACAGAGGAAGCTTATTATATCTCAAAAAAATGACAGAAAACCTTATAGGAGAAAGACGTCGCCCAGGACGTATCGAGGTGGTATGCGGTTCGATGTTCTCTGGCAAGACAGAAGAACTGATTCGCCGCATGCGACGTGCTCAGTTTGCCAAACAGAAAGTGGAAATCTTCAAACCTGCCATCGACACGCGCTATTCAGAAGAGGAGGTGGTGAGCCATGACCAACACGCCATCCGCTCTACGCCTATCGATGCCTCCGAACAGATACTGCTGTTAGCCAACGACATTGACGTGGTTGGAATAGACGAAGCGCAGTTTCTCGACCAGGGACTGGTGAGGGTGTGTAACGAACTGGCCAACAAGGGCGTGAGGGTGATTATTGCCGGCTTGGATATGGACTATAAGGGTGTGCCCTTCGGCCCTATTCCGATGCTCTGCGCCATCGCCGACGAGGTAACAAAGGTGCATGCCATCTGCGTGCGCTGTGGTGCACTGGCCTATGTCAGTCACCGTACGGTGAAGAATGACAAACGCGTGCTTCTCGGCGAGACGGGAGAATATGAACCGCTATGCCGCGAATGTTATCAGAAAGCTATCGAAGAAGAGAACAACCTTAATAAAGATCCCGAGGAATGAACAACAAGACAATCACCTTCGACCGATTTGTGAGATGGATTCTTGGAGGTCTCTTAGCATTGGGTATCTTGCTCATCATCAACTATCTGAGCAATGTGCTACTGCCATTCTTTATCGCCTGGCTATTGGCTTATCTCCTCTACCCCATCGTCTGCTTCGTGCAGTATCGCCTTCATGTACCCGGAAGGGCACTGTCCATCATCGTCGCCCTACTCTTTGTCATCGGGGTGATCTCACTACTGCTCTTCCTCATCATCCCTCCGATGATTGAACAATTTGAGAAGTTGGGCGAACTCATCACTCAACATCTGCATGCCACGACGAAGATACATAACTTCCCGGCAGCTGTAAGCAACTGGGCGGTGGAAAACAAAGAAGAGATTGAACGGTTTTTCAAAAACAAAGAGGTGAGCGATGCCATCCGTCAGGCAATGCCCAAAGTGTTTGCCGTCATCAGCCAGACAGCCAACATCATCCTGAGCGTCATCGCCTCACTCATCACCTTACTATATATGTTCTTCATCCTGCTGGACTACGAGACACTGGCATCGGGCTTCATCAAGATCTTCCCCAAGAAGAACCGTCCGTTCTGGCGCTCACTCATCGATGACGTGGAGCACGAACTGAACAGCTATGTGCGCGGACAGAGTTTGGTGGCACTGTGTATTGGCATCCTTTTCTGCATAGGTTTCACACTGATTGGATTCCCCATGGCTATCGGCATGGGTATCATGATAGGACTGATGAGCCTCATCCCCTATGTCCACTCGCTGGCACTCATCCCTATTGTGTTTCTCTCCCTACTCAAGGCGGTAGATACAGGACAGAACTTCTGGCTCATCCTCTTTTCTGCCTTGGCTGTGTTTGCCATCATCCAGGTGATTACCGACATGGTACTCACCCCGAAGATTATGGGTAAGGCCATGGGACTCAACCCTGCCATCCTCCTGCTCTCACTCTCGGTATGGGGAGCACTCCTTGGTTTCATCGGCCTCATCGTGGCATTACCGCTCACCACCCTCCTCATCGCTTATTACCAACGGTATATCACAAAAGAAGACAAATAGCAGCTACTATCCCACCTTCACAGGTCTTGTTTTCAAAAAAATGCAGAATAATTTGGCAGAATAAAAAAAAAGTTCTACCTTTGCACTCGCTTTCTAAAAACAACGGAAAAGCAAAGATCCGCTAGCTCAGCTGGTAGAGCACAACACTTTTAATGTTGGGGTCTTGGGTTCGAGCCCCAAGCGGATCACTGAAAAGGCTGAAAAGGCCAATAGAAATGGGACTACATCGTCCCATTTCTTGTTTTCTGAAGGTGATACTCCTTTCCTCTTAACTCATCGAAGGTATCCATAATTATTTACTTCCCTTCGATCGCCTTACACTCCGCTATGTTTCATTTCTCTTACGAGGAGTTGACTCCGATGAGATAAATGAGACGGGTCTCTGAACTCAGACCAAGCAGTCATCAAAAAGAACATAGTGATATGTAAGCAAAACAACTCTTTTGATGACATATTGTATTTTCCACTTCACTCTATATGGCGCTTTTTTCAATCAAGGACGACTGTGGGCGCAAATACGCAATTCTCGTGGCATGGTATTTTCACGCTCCTTAACATCTGACGTAAAACCTTTTTACCTCAGCGCACATGACTGCCCAGTCATAGCTAAGTGGAGTGTTAACAAATGTAATGGTGCTGACTGAAAAGGCTGTTTTTGGGAACACTTTTTCAGGAGTTTTCTGTAAAATAGAAAAGGCTTTGAAG
>JAHAZN010000028.1 GCA_018385335.1 Prevotella sp. | reverse complement strand
CAGTGGAGAGCATAGCCACTCCCTGCTCCGTGAAAGCATATGAACGAACTGTTGAGTGCTTCAAACTATTGAACCGGTCGCAATTTGCGACCAGTTCAGCCATTTCCTCCTTAGTCAGTTGAAAACGGAAACGCTCAGGGAAACGTTCTATATTACGTTTTACAGCCTCGTTTAATCTTTTAGTTTCCACTCCGTAAAGTTCAGCCAAGTCTCTGTCTATCATAATCTGCTTTTCACGAATAGACATTATTCGACTTTCTACAGGAGTGGTAACTACGACTTCATCATTTTGTAACTGGTCACAATTTGCGACCAGTTCGCCTTTATCTTGATGTTCTATATTATCTGCCATATTGCTATCTTTATTTTTGAGATCACAAATTGTGACCTTAAACGTGTTGTTACTTATTATTATATGCAAAGGTAGTGCTTTTAGCCTTTAAGCCACTATTGCACAAACCCTTTCTTTGAAAAGAACGTAAAATCAATAGTATTATTGCGATGATTATACTTTTATTAATCGCTTAACTCGTTGTACGGTACTTACCCCTTTACCACTCAACTTCGCCACATCCCGAATTGAATATCCCTTGCGAAGCAGACTTATTACTTCCCTATATTCGGCTTTCATCTGTTCTTCCGTTTTTACAGAGCCTATCTTGCGTCCGAGTTTCCCACCTTTCTCTATATACCGCTTCCTTCCTGACTGCAATCGGAATGAGATATTGTCACGTTCCAATTGCGCACAGGTCGAAAGCGTGGCTATCATTATCGGGGCAAAGAGGGACGGATGTCCTTCTTCGTCCAATAATGTAAGCTGTTCCTTTTGTATGTAGAGGTTAATGCCACAGTCTATGAGTTCCTTGACAGAGGCAAGCACCTCAAACGCATTACGCCCCAATCTTGACAGTTCACTGACAAGTAGGATTCCAATGCGGTTTGCCTTGCAGTATTCCATTGCCTCACACAACACTGGACGCTCATCATTCTTCTTTGCGCCAGAAATGTGTTCCTCAAAGACCTTGCGGACTTCTATACCCTTATATTTTGCATACTCCGACAAGTCCTTGATCTGTCTTTCCGTGCTCTGTCTGTCACCAATACTGGAGACACGAGCGTATATTACCCCTGTTGTCATCTTTATCAAAGATTAAATTGAACATGAAAAAGCCTGTGTCCAGACAAGTCTTGCAGATTTATTTGAACACAAGCGTTTTTTGAATACAGCCTGACGGCAATTTTCCAACAAAAGGGAAGAAGTAAGACTTCCCCATTGTTCGCACTCTGCTGTATGTCTCAATCAAACACGCCATTAAACAGATTGACCGCCTCTATCTTCTTTTCAAGAGCCACTTTTGCATAAACTTCGGTTGAAGTGATGCTTCCATGTCCCAAAACATCCTTCACTGCTGATATGTCTGCTCCTGCTGAGATAGCCAACGATGCTGTCGTATGCCGTGAGCAATGGTAGGTCAAATCCTTTTCTATGCCAGCCTTTTCTTTAAGTCTTCTTACGTATTTCGATACGTTGTCTGACTTCTTGACAAGGTGAAACACAAGACTTTCCGGATTGTCATCCGTCCGAGGTGGCAACAACGATTGTGCCATTTCATTGAGCGGAATAATGGCAGGACGCTTTGTCTTTCGCTGTATGATGCTGATTGTCGGCACGCCATCTATCATTTTAATATCACACCACCTCAGATGCTGCATATCGCCAAGGCGAAGGGCAGTCATGGATGATAACCCAAATGCCAGTTGTACGGTTCGTTCATTCTCACATTCTGCTTCCACCGCCAGGAAATGTGTGAGTTCTTCGGGCGTAAGATACTCTCTGTGTTTGTCAGGAGCATGGAAGCGTTCCAATTTGTTTAGACTGTGTACAGGATTGAATTTTACAAGTCCTTCACGCATAGCCTTGTTAAATATCGCTTTGACAGTTTCCTCAAACAACAGTAATGTGTAATCAGCCAACCGTCCTCCGTTGGTCTTGATTTGGCGTTTGTTGCGATACTTGTTGCGCATATAATCAAAAAGACCGCAAATTTCATCTTTACTGACATCTTTCAGCAGGATGTCTTTCTTATCTACTCTCCGTAAATAAGTGGCGATACGCTTGCGGACAACATTCTTATGACCTATCATCTTCTTGCAGTTGCCACAATCAACAGACCATTTGATATAGTCATCGCACCATTGCAGCCAAGTCAAGCCGTTGCCTTGTTCTTCGCTTTTGGCATTCTCTTTCTCCAATACAGGAGGGGTGAGGATGCGCTCTGCTCGTATCTCCATAGCCTTGTTGTATGTAAGCCGATTGTGCTTTGCAGCACCAACGGCATCATCGGGCAAGAGATAGAGGTGCAAGTTTTCTCTCTTGCGGAAGCCTGTCTCGTAGTATTCCAGATATAAGGCTCTTTTGCCTTCCGTCAGCTTACGTTCCTTGATTTCTATCTTCATTGTATTACTGGTATTTGGTCAAACATTCCGTTCACGAGGTTCACGGTTTCCAACTTCTTCTTGTCAACAATCTTGGCGTAAATCTCCGTCATCTTGATGCTCTTGTGTCCGAGTATCTTGCTTACTACATAGATACTTGCACCAAGGGTCAGGAGCATCGTAGCCGCCGTATGTCGTGAGCAATGGTAGGTTATATGCTTGGTTATACCTGCTGCCTCCATCCATTCTTTCAGAACCACTTCTACAGTTGTAGATGTGATTGTCAAGTTGTGGAAGATGTTGTCTATGCCTTCTTCTCTTTTAGGCATCCACTTCTTTGTTTCTTCCGACAAGGGGATGGTTACTCTATCCTGGGTCTTGACTTGGATATGGTCAATGTATTCCGTCTTGCCGTCAGCAGCCTTGTGGATTTCACTCCAGTTCAAGGCTTTCATGTCGCTATATCGCAGACCAGTGAAACAGGAGAATAGAAAGGCTTTCTTCACCAGTTCATAACGGCATGGTGTGTTCATCACCTTCTTTATTTCCTCTATCGTCAGAAACTCACGCTCAGCCACTCGCTTCTGTGGCTTCTCCTTTGCCTCCAACAGCAAGAATGGATTTTGCTCAATCAGTCCGTCCCTTACTGCCTTTGCCAATGACGAGCCGAAATAGTTGACGAACATACGGCAAGTGGTGGTGCTGAGTTGTTTCTTTCCATCATTGTAGGTGCAAGTCTTCAAAAAAGTAATGAAGCCTTTGCAAAACTCCTTGTCCACGTCTTTCAACAGAAACTCTGGCTTGCCTATATGTAATAGGTATTGGTCAATGCGAGCATGAGTGTTACGCTTTGTCTTCATGGAAGACTCAGACAACTCGGCATTGTACTTCACAAAGTCATCCATCCACTTGGTAAGTGTCATGCGTGACTTTTTCACCTTGTCCCAATCCACAAGACCCTCTCTCTGGATGTCAAGAATGCGCTGCGCCTTGATTTGCTCTGCCAACTTTCTTGTATTGGCGTTTTGCAACTTGGTAGCAGCGTTGATTTCTGGCACAAGATAGAGTTTCAACGTCTCTTTCTTTCTCAATCCCTTCTGGTAAATGTCAAGATAGAGGCTGATGTTGCCACCTGCTATCTTCTTCTCTCGGATGCGCACAGGCTCCTTCAAACGGATTTCCTTCTTCTTTCGTCCCATTTTATTTCCTTTCTTTTCTGATGTTAATATATTCTTTTATCACTGATTATCAGGCATTTAACTTGCGATACAAAGATAATACAGCGAGGGACAAAAACGAGACAAAAGTGGGTAAACAATCCGCTAATTTAGGAAAGAATAACGAACCAATCCTAAATCGGCTTTCATTCCTAATAGACTGTAAATCAGTGATATTACATCACCTTACTATCCTTTCATTTCCGATGGTTAGACCCGCTTGGGATAATTGGTGGTTAGTTAATAGAAATGTTGTTGCATGCATACATAGACAAAGAACGTGGAGCCAGTCATGTCCCTCGTTCCACGATCTATAGGCCTTCGCATTACCCTGTAAGTCGAAACGAGCAACGCTGAAAGCCCCACTACAGTTGAGGGTGCGAAGTCCATAGATCGTCAAGACCAAAGCGCAAGATACGCCTTTGTCATTATGTATGTGTCTTTCCCTCCTATACCCACTGGTGGGCTTTCAGCAGGGCAGATACTCTGCCTGCGAAGTTAGCTATATTTACCGAAACCGCAAAATATTTCGTTGGGATTTATTAGTCATTCATTTCAAATCTCATTTTGACTTTCCAAATCCTTAATGAAATTGCGAGCTTCATAGGGCCTTTGGGTTTTGTCGAGGTCAACTGATGATGGGATGACGTGTGATATGTCGATGACATAGTGGTAGCAGCTGTTGTCGGGGTTGACAGCGAGATACAGGAGCACCACCTCGGGGTCAACCATGATGATGCGCAGGGCGGTGTCGCTCCTGGGGGTGAACCTGACAAAGGTGTCTGCTGCTTACGAGTGGAGGGGGCAGAGGAGGGTGATGGATAATAACAGATGTTTCATGAGTGTCTGATTATCTGACGTGGAAATAATTAAAGTCGGCATAGCCTCCCACCTGTTGGGTGGCGAAATGGAAGAGGGCGAAGCGGTAGCCGCAGAAGTCGGGCCAGTCGTAGTGCATCTGCAGGGTGTCGCCGAGAGGATGCCACTGCCTGCCGTCGAGGCTATAGGCGAAGGTGGCTTTGTCGGTGAGGTTTTGGAAGTCCATATCGGTGCGCAGATAAACCACGGTCTGCGACAGTGGAACGCGTGCTATCTCCTTACCCACAGCATCGCCCTTCTGCATGGCCCGCTGCATGACGATGAAGAGCTGTCCGTTCTCCCGCTTCACGCCCACGAAGCCATAGCGGTTCTGGAAGGCGCTGATGCCGGCACAGTCGCCCTCTTTCAGTCCCTTGACGTCGAGCATCACCTCGCCGGAGCAGGTGGGACCGAAGGCACGTTGGGTGAGCGTGTTACGTGCCTCTCGGAGATGCTTCACCACCGAGGTGGTCTTCATACGCAGCCATCCTTTGCGCTCGGTGAGGCTCCATCCGTTCATGTCGGGGATGTGGTTCCACTGCCATACGGGCTTCAGCCAGCCGTGGACCCTGTCGCCCATGATCGACTGCTCATAGCGGCCACCGAAGCGCGAACGGCTCTTCTTAGGTTGATAGGATTTGAACTCATCACTCTGTACGATGCTCATCCCCTTTGATGGCGGCAGGCTGACACGGTAGGGGCTTGTCATGTTCCTACCCTTAGGCAGCTGGTCGGTGGTTCCGTTGCCCACGATGGGCCAGCCGTCGGCACTCCAGGTCATAGGCAGCCAAACGGGCATGCGCCCCACAGCACCATAGTCCTTGAAGAGGAAGCACCACCACTCGCCGTCGGGGGTCTCCACGATGCCGCCCTGGGCGATGCCGTTGGTCTTCATCACGATGTTGCCCTGTTCGTCGGTCATCTCGCCGCCGAAGACAATCCTTCCCTCCCAGGTGCCGTTGTCCAGGCTCTTGCTGCGCCACACAATCTCCTGACGCTGTCCGTCGCAGCCCTGTATCATGAAGATGTAATAGTAGTCGCCAATCTTATAGCCGTGATAACCCTCGGCACGCAGTCCGCGGGCGGGGCGCTCGAGGTTGGCGTAGTCGATGACCTTACGGCGCTCTCCCACGCTCACGTTCCAGGCGCTATCCACCCTCATCTCACGCAGATACATGGCATGGTCATCGAAGGTGTCGGCAGGGTGAAGCACATATTTCTTCATCTCTTTTCCTGTGTCCTCGAAGAGCAGACCAGGGTCGTAGCATTTCTCCGTCACAGAGCAGTGCCATCGGCCATGCTCGATATCGTCGGTCACGTAGAAATAGGTCTTGCCGGTGGTGTTGCATGTCATGATCATGTAATACATCTTTTCATAGGGGTCGTAGCGCAGGTTGGCTGCCCACGAACCCTGTGAATATTCGCTCTTGCCGTTGAGCAGGCGGAAGTTGTCGCCTTCGTCCAGCTCGTCATAGGCATAGTTGACAATCTCCCAGTTGACGAGATCTTTCGACTTCATGATGCCGCAGCCAGGGGCGAAGTGCATCGTGGTGGAGACCATGTAATACGTGTCGCCGACACGGATGATGTCGAGGTCGGGCACATCGGCAAAGATAAGGGGGTTCTGTAGCTCACCTCTTGCCGCGGGAGGAAGGGCTGAGGCGCTCAATACGAACGTGCAGGCAAGTAGCAGGGTGCTTAGTAACTTTTTCATGTCTTTTCTGAGTGTATTAGATGAATATATGTTTTTCTGGGTGAGTAGGCATCATCTGATGACCACCTTTTTGGCATCCTTGACATGGACACCTTTGGAGGGGTGTGCTGTCTGTCGTCCTCCGAGGGTATAGTAGCTGTTGCTGGCAGGAGGACAGACATCGGCAGGGCGGATGGCTGTTGCCTCCTCGTCGGTGATATCGAAGTAGAGAGTGATATCTGTTCCCACCGCTACGGTCTCGCTGATGATGACCTTTGCGGTCTGGAACTGGAGCAGTTTCACACCGAGATGTTTGTCAGTCTCGCCCTCGGCATGGAAAGAGAGTTTGTAACTGTCATACATAGTTTAGGGTTTTATATACATATAGGTTCTTATTACGCTGATGCCGGAAGAATTCTTCCCGTTGGCATGATAGAAAAGCTATGTGGTAGCTGACCACAAAGGTACAATTTTTTTTTATCCCCAACCAGTCATCAGACAGATATTTTTATCATCATGCCAATGACTGATTTGATAACCATGAGCAAAGATGACCGTCAGCGCGTGTGGTATGTTGATGACAAACCTATTCATACGCCAACGAGGAGTTCACCGACCTCACCGAGCCACAGCTACTCTTCGACTTCGGAAAAGCGAGCATCGATGGCGACATGATAAGAGACGAGAAAAACAACCAGTATGTGTTGTTCTTCAAGGATGAGGGACGCTCTGTCGACAACAATGGATGGCGCACACGGCAGGGGGTGATGAGAGCCACCTCAGCCCATATCACCGGTCCGTGGGAGGTGGAGTGGAGGCATCTGCAGAAGCCGGGACAGTTTCCTGTTGAGGGAAGCAGTGTCTTCCCACTTATTGATGGCAGCAAATGGATATTGATGTACGACTGTTATGCCAACGGCCATTACCAGTTTTGTGAGAGTACTGACCTGCAACACTTCACCTTCGTGAGAAACACCCCCACCAAGGGTAAGTTCACTCCCCGTCATGGGTCGGTCATTCCCATCACAAAGAAGGAATATCGCCGGTTGATCAAGCAGTTTGGTATGCTCCCGTCTATTTCTCGCTCTTCGTCGTGTGGCTCTACATCACCTACTTCCTCTTCAGACATGGCATCGTTCCCAACCTGCTCCGCAGCAAGCAGAGAAGGATGATAGCCCTTGCCGGTATCGTGGCTTCGATGGGGGTGACAGCGAAGGATAAGAAGGCTGATGAAGAAAAAGTGACTATCCCTTTAGCTCGACAGTGATAGTGAGGCCTCCTCCCTTCGTGGGGGAGGCTTCTGCATGTCCACCATAATGGAGGGCGATGTTCTTGACAATGGCTAAGCCTAACCCCGTGCCTCCAAGCCGACGGGAACGTCCTTTGTCTATCCGATAGAACCGTTCAAAGAGACGAGGAAGATGCTCAGGAGGCACACCTACACCATTGTCGGCAAAGGTGAAGCGGAAATGATGGGCGGACAGTTGTTCGCCGATGACAAGGAAGAGGGTTGCCCCTTGGGCGTAGGCAAGCGTGTTGTCGAAGAGATTGCGGAAAAGCGATTCCAACAGATGGGGATCGCCCTGCATGGTGATATCTTTCTTTACGCGGAGCTCAACAGAGATGCCTCGCTGAAGAAAGAGTGGAGACATCTCCTCATTGAGTTGCTGGAGAATGTCAGCGGGATGGACCGTAGTGACCGCAGGCGAAAGGGCCGAATGGTCAAGACGTGTGAGCATGGTCATATCGCCCAAAAGACGACTTAGTCGGACGCTCTGACAATAACACTTCCCGATGAAATCATTCTTCTGCTCTTCGTTCATTGAAGGATTGGCTATCAGGGTCTCGAGATAACCCTCGATGGTGGCGGCCGGTGTCTTCAGCTCATGGGCAGCATTCTCGGTGAGCTGGTGTTTGATGCGCTCCTTCTCATGCTCGCTTTGGGCCAGACGAAAGTGCATCAGACTGACAAGAGCAATGAGGAGGAGGATGCCCAGGGTGTAATAAACAAAGGTGTAATGTTGGTCGAGGCTGGTGGTGAGGGGAGCAGAATAGGCCACTGAGGAGCGAACGATGATGCCGCTATCAGGGAAGAACGTGGCAGAGTAGAAATAGCGTTCGCCATCAACCTCTGAGGTACGGCTGATGTCATTGCCTCGCCCATAGCGAAGAGCTTCGGCTACCTCTTTGCGATGAAGGTGGTTGCCCATGCTGCGCACATCATGCTGCTCGCTGTCGTAAAGAACACGACCAAGGGTGTCGATGATGGTGAGGCGGAGGGTGCTGTCGCTGCGTGTGTGGTTGTTGAGCTGGAGCTTCGCCTGGAGGATATCGCAGCGGAAATCGTGCTCACGCTCATACTCGTAGGCTCCGAAACAGAGGGTGATGACAGCTGCTGAGACGACAGCCACAAGGAAAAGGATGTGCTTACGCGTCGAAAAAATAACCATAGCCAAAACGGGTTCGTATCATCTGACCATAAGGTCCTATCTTTTTGCGGATGCGGGTGATGTTGACATCGACGGTGCGGTCGAGCACGATGGTGTCGCCGGGCCATACCGTCTTGAGGATATACTCGCGACTGAACACATGACCAGGGTTGCTCAACAGCAGGGCAAGGAGCTCAAACTCCAGTTTGGTGAACGCTATCTCCCTGCCATCGATGCTGCAGGTCTTGCGACCAAGGTCGAGACGGATGCCCTGGTAGGTCACCTCCTGAACGGAGAGCGGCTCGGATGGCGAGGCAGCAGGGGCTTGCTGAGTGCGGCGTAAGACAGCCTTCACACGTGCCTTCACCTCTGAGATGCGGAAAGGCTTGCAGATATAATCGTCGGAACCGAGGGCAAAGCCTTGGAGAAGGTCGTGCTCCATGGTCTTGGCGGTGCAGAAGATGATGGGGATAGTGGCTGTCTCAGGGCGGGACTTCAGCTGACGCGCCCACTCGAAACCTGAGATGGGTGTCATCATTACATCGAGAAGGATGAGGTCGGGATGAAATGACCGAAAGGAGATGGGAGCTTCGGCAGTCATCACCTCATATCCCTCCAGCTCAAGATTATACTTGAGAATATCACAGATGTCGGGTTCGTCGTCAACGATAAGTATGCGTGGAGCCATGATGAGAAGAAATAACTGTTGTTTTGATGTGTGCAAATTTATAACAAATCCCCCAAATAATAACAAGGGAAAATGGGAGAAAAGTGAACTTTAACAAGATTGTAACATCGTTGAAACAGAATTGAAACTTCCTGTCATTTCCTTTGCACAAAAAATGAAAGCATGCAGATAATGACAGAAAAGAAAGAACGACAGATAAGAAATCTTATTGACTGGGTGAGACTTGTTCTCATCATCTCGTTTCTCTTGTGGATGGGCATCCTTAGCGCTTCGGCACAAAGCGTGGAAGAGAGGATAGAACGTTTGGAGAAACTCATGGAAAGCTATGAAAAACAGCAGATAGGAAAGCTGGAGATTCACGGGATAGTGAGGGGAAAATATGAATACCAACCCGAGATGGACGCCTCGCGGTTTGAGGTGAGAAATGCGCGACTCAGTGCCGAGGGGCAGCTGACGGGACGCGCAGCCTATAAGGTGGAGATAGACCTCTGCGACGAGTCGGCTATTAAGATGAAAGATGCCTGGGTGAGACTCTTGCCCACCAGCAACCTCTCTGTCACCATAGGACAGCAGAGGATGCCCTTCAGTATCGATGCTCACAGAAATCCCTCGGCACAGTTTTTTGCCAACAGGTCGTTTATCGCCAAACAGGTGGGCGACATGCGCGATGTGGGAATGCAGATGGCCTACCATATCGCAACAGGAGAGAAGAGGATAGCATCATTACAGGCAGGACTATTCAACGGCTCCAACCTCGACAATCAGAAAACAGCATGGTTCACATCGCCCAGCTACTCTGCCAAACTGCTGCTCTATCCCCTGAGAAACATCACGCTGTGTGGTAGCGTGCAACACCAGATGATTGCCGAGAGAGAGGCAAAATACACCTCGGTAGATGCAGGAGCATTCTATAGTTCGGGAAAGCTCCATCTTGAAGTGGAGTATCTAAGAAAACACTATGGAGATGATGCCTTCGACGATTGTAATGCCGTGGATGTGATGGGTAGCTATCGACAGAAGATAGGTAATAAAAAGGCTTTTCTCAATGCACTGTCATACCTGCTGAGATATGATTATATGGACGACCACAGCAGTGGGAAGAAAGGATTCGACAGCGAGGGGAAACATCTGATAATCACCGATGCAGAGCGGCACCGACTGACAGGAGGACTGACACTCTCCGTGAACAACGATCGCTTTCCCACTGACCTGAGAATCAACTACGAGAAATACTGGTATCCACACGGAGGACAACCCAAGGAGAGTGAACAGGATAAACTCGTGGTGGAACTGATGGTAAGGTTCTGAGAATGACAGCAATGAGAATAATCAACAAAAAAAATCATTATGATAGAAACAATCTTCTTTGGCATCGTCGTTTTTCTCTGTATGCTTGCCGTCTTTGACCTTGTGGTGGGCGTGAGCAACGATGCCGTCAACTTCGTGAACTCGGCAATAGGAGCCAAGGTGGCTTCGTTTAAAACGATTATCGCTATTGCTGCAGTGGGTGTGTTTGCCGGAGCCGCAATGAGCAACGGGATGATGGACGTGGCAAGACACGGCATCTTCACTCCACAGTATTTCACCTTCTATGAGGTGATATGCATCTTTCTCGCTGTGATGGTGACCGATGTCATACTGCTCGATGTGTTCAACACCCTTGGCATGCCTACCTCGACGACGGTGAGCATGGTGTTTGAACTGCTCGGAGGAGCCTTCGCCCTGGCATTGGTGAAGATGGTGGCAGGGGCAACCGACACGGCGGGACAGCCGCTGGGACTCGGCGACCTGCTCAACACCGACAAGGCACTGTCGGTCATCATCGCCATCTTCATGTCGGTGGCAGTGGCGTTTATCTTCGGTGCACTGGTGATGTGGCTGAGCCGATTGGTGTTTACCTTTGTCAAACCACAGAACAGATCGGTGAAGACGATCCTCTTCAGTGCCGTCTCGGCAACAGCCATCCTATGGTTCCTGCTTATCAAGGGACTGAAAGGCTCTACGCTGATGACACCCCAGTTAGCTCAGTGGATAGCAGATGATGCTGGTCTCATTATCTTAGGGTGTATGGCGGTGATGACTGTGGTGATGACTTTGCTTGCTCTTGTGGGGGTGAACCTGCTCAAAATTGTAGTGCTCATGGGAACATTTGCACTGGCGATGGCCTTTGCAGGTAACGACTTGGTGAACTTTGTCGGTGTGCCGCTTTCAGGCTTGGATGCCTTTATGGATTTCTGTGCCCATGGGAACAGCGATCCTCATGGTTTCATGATGTTGTCATTGCAACAGAGTGCTCAGACACCGATGGTTTATCTTATGATTGCCGGACTGGTCATGGTGCTTGCACTCATCTTCTCGAAAAAAGCACAAAACGTGGTGAAGACGAGTGTCGATCTCTCCAGGCAGGATGAAGGTGACGAGATGTTCGGTTCGTCACGAGTGGCGCGCACATTGGTAAGGACCTCATCGAGGATAGCATCAACAGTGAACAGATGGATGCCAATGAGTGTCAAAAATGCGATTGACAAGAGGTTTAATACCGAGCAGATGACACTCGAAGAAGGAGCGGCTTTTGATATGGTGAGAGCAGCGGTCAACCTGGTGCTTGCAGGATTGTTGGTTGCTTTGGGCACAACTTACAAACTTCCGCTTTCCACAACATACGTCACGTTTATGGTGGCCATGGGTGCCTCTTTGGCAGACAGAGCATGGAGCAGAGAGAGTGCTGTCTTTCGCATTACGGGCGTTATCTCTGTCATAGGTGGATGGTTGATTACCGCAGCAGTGGCTTTCTCCCTGTGTATGATAGTGAGTGCCCTCATGTATTATGGCAGTTATGTAGCTATGCTCATCTCCATCATCATTGCTGTGGCGCTGCTCGTGAGAAGTAACATAAGATATGGGCGAAAGGCAGAGAAAGAGAACGACTCGCTCTTCACCGCCATCCTACACACGCGAGATAAACAGGCGATATGGCAGATGCTCTGCGAGCATATCAGGTTGGGCAATGCCGCACGACTGAGGTTTGTCATCGACTGCTATTACAGTGCCACCGATGCCCTGCTCTCCGAATACTATTCGCCACTCAGGCGAGGGACTAACCTCATCGACGAAGAGAGAAAAGCGCTGAAGAGACAGAGGAGAAGGGAGATAGTGAGCATGAGAAAACTCGACTCTCTCACCGTGCTGGAACGTAACACCTGGTATTTCCTCGGCATCAACTCCTGTCAGCAGATGCTCTATGGCTTGAAACGTATCAACGATCCTATCAGAGAACATGTGGGCAATAATTTCCCTACCGTCGGTGCTGCCTATAGGGAGAGATTCGTGGAAATGAGAGATAGGGTGGTTGCTATCTATGAACGTACATTGGGGATGCTACAGACGGGAGATTTCACTGACGCTGAGACACTTCGTGATGACAGTAGGGCGCTGCAGCGACAGCTCTCGACAGAACGAAAACACATGCTCGACATCATACAAAACAGCAATGATAATCCCAACACAGCACTCCTCACCATACATATCCTGCAGGAATCACAGGAGCTCATAGGATGCCTCAGACACATGATAAGGGGAATGAACAAATTTGCTGGAGCAGAAAACTGAACGTCTTCTTGTCTTTTTTGTCTGAAAAAGATGGGAGTGTCAATGCTTTTTCGTAACTTTGCACCCTCATAGATAATGCATTATTAAGTTTTATGGCAGGTACAAAGAAGATAAAAACCGCACTGATATCGGTTTTCCACAAAGATGGTTTGGACGAATTGTTGAAAAAACTGAATGCTGAGGGCGTGAAGTTTCTCTCCACCGGAGGCACGCAGCAGTTTATTGAATCGTTGGGCTATGAGTGCCACAAGGTAGAGGAGGTGACTTCTTATCCTTCTATCCTCGGAGGGCGTGTGAAGACCTTGCACCCCAAGGTGTTTGGAGGTATTCTCGCCCGTAGAGACAATGAGGGCGATCAGGCGCAGATGGCTGAGTATGAGATTCCTGCTATCGACCTCGTGATAGTAGATCTCTATCCCTTCGAGCAGACGGTAGCAAGCGGTGCCTCAGAGGCTGACATCATCGAGAAGATCGATATCGGAGGAATCTCCCTTATCAGAGCAGGAGCAAAGAACTTTGCCGATGTGGTGATTGTGCCAAGCAAGGCCGAGTATGGCGTGTTGCTCGATATCCTCAACAAGAAGGGCGCAGCTACTGATATTGAAGACAGGAAGATGTTGGCAGCAAGAGCCTTTGGCGTGAGCAGCCACTATGACACTGCTATTCACAACTGGTTTGAGAAATAAAGAAAGGAGGGTAGAATGGGATTCTTTTCTTTTGTGCAGGAGATAGCCATGGACCTCGGCACAGCCAACACCATCATCATCAGTGACGATAAAATCGTGGTGGATGAGCCTTCGGTGGTGGCGCTCGACCGCCGCACAGACAAGATGATTGCTGTGGGCGAACAGGCCAAGATGATGTATGAGAAAACCAACGACAACATACGTACCATCCGCCCGTTGAGGGATGGTGTGATCGCCGATTTCTCCGCTTGTGAACAGATGATGAGGGGACTCATCAAGATGGTGCACTCTGGGCGACGCCTCTTCTCTCCTTCACTCCGTATGGTGATAGGGGTGCCCAGCGGCTCTACCGAGGTGGAGTTGCGTGCTGTGAGAGACTCGGCAGAGCACGCCAACGGAAGGGATGTCTATCTCATCTTCGAGCCTATGGCAGCTGCCATAGGTATAGGTATTGATGTCGAGGCACCCGAGGGTAATATGATTGTTGATATAGGTGGTGGCTCTACAGAGATTGCCGTCATCTCACTGGGAGGTATCGTGAGCAACAACAGCATACGTATCGCCGGTGACGACCTCACCGCTGATATCCAGGAGTATATGCGACGTCAGCACAACGTGAAGGTGAGTGAGCGTATGGCAGAGCGTATCAAGATACATGTGGGCTCAGCGCTCAACGATCTGGGTGATGAAGGACCCGAAGACTATGTGGTGCATGGACCTAACTGTATCACGGCGCTGCCTATGGAGGTGCCGGTGTGCTATCAGGAGATAGCTCACTGTATCGACAAGACAGTGGCAAAGATTGAGAATGCCGTGCTGTCGGCACTGGAGAATACACCGCCGGAGCTTTATGCTGATATCGTGAAAAACGGTATTTATCTCAGTGGAGGAGGGGCGCTGCTTAGAGGCTTAGACCGTCGTCTCACTGGAAAGATGAACATCCCCTTCCATATCGCCGAAGATCCATTGCACAGTGTGGCAAAGGGTGCCGGTGTGGCGCTGAAGAACGTTGACCGCTTCTCATTCTTGATGAGATAAACAAGAAGAGGACGAGCTCCATCCCCCCGCATGCGTAACCTTATCGATTTCCTTTCGCGACACAGCCACTGGTTGCTGTTCCTGTTACTCGAACTGATAAGCGTAGTGCTTATCGTGCAGTACAACAGCTACCAGGGGAGTGTGTGGCTGTCATCGGCAAATGCCGTGGTGGGCAAGGTGTATGAGTGGAGAAGTGGCCTCTCGTCGTTTTTCTCATTAAGGGAAGACAACAGGCAGCTCACGCTGAGAAACTTCTATCTGGAGCGTCAGGTGGCACAGCTCTCCCGGCTCTATGGCAAGGCAACACAGGACACAACAGCCGCAGAGAAGCGGTTCCTTCATGAGATGGAGAACTATGACATTGTGCAGGCTGAGGTGATCGGTGGTACCATCAACAGAATAGACAACCTGCTGACCATCAACAGGGGAAGGGCCGAAGGGGTGGCGCCCGGAATGGGGGTCGTCAGCGGACTGGGTATCGTGGGGGTGGTGATACAGGCTTCGGCACACTACGCTGTCGTCCTGCCCGTTATCAACAGTAAGTCGAGGGTGAGCTGCACCATTCGGAGAAGAGGATATTTTGGTGCCCTGCGCTGGTATGGCGAAGATGCCTGTACCGCCTATGTAGAAGATATCCCAAGGCATGCACATTTTAAGCGTGGCGACTGGATAGAGACCAATGGCTTCTCCTCTATCTTCCCCCCGGGAGTACCTGTAGGAGTGATAGAAGAGGTGTATAATGCCAAGGACGGGCTGTCTTACCGGGTGAGGATAAGGCTCGCCAATGATTTCAGCAATCTCAGAGACGTGTGCGTCATCAATAATAAGGGTGCCGAAGAGCAGCGACAGCTCATACGTACTGCCAACGACTCGCTTAAACAACAACGTAGAGAATAACACACATGGCCATCGACCTCATCAAACGTATCACGTTATTTGTCTCGCTATGCCTTGTGCAGGCGCTGGTGCTCAATCAGATTCATTTGTTTGATTGCGCAACGCCTTTGCTTTATGTCTATTTCACCATCTCCCTGTCGCCGCATACCTCGAAATGGGCAGGTATCCTATGGTCCTTTCTCATTGGACTGGTGGCCGACACCTTTGCCAATACCCCTGGAGTGGCCGCAGCGTCGATGACGGCTGTGGGCGCATTTCAACCCTATTTCTTCAGACTATTTGTATCGCAGGAAGTGCAGGATGATGTGCGTCCTTATATGTACAGTATGGGACCGATGAAATATGGTGTCTATGCCTTCACACTCATCTGTTGCCATTGTCTCATGTTCTTCTCTTTTGAGTTGTTCTCTTTCTTTAATCTGCTACAGTGGGTGCTCTGTGTCCTGGGTAGCACTGCTGTCACTTTTGTCTTGGTGCTTACGTTAGAGATAGTGAGAAGGCAATGAGGAGTTTTGAGTTAGAGAACAGAAGATACGTCATTGGCGGAGCTGCCGTACTCATCATCATCGTCTATATCATCCGCCTGTTCACCTTGCAGATCATGAGCGATGACTACAAGAAGAACGCCGATTCCAACGCTTTTTTAAAGAAAATTGATTATCCGGCAAGAGGGGTCATCTCCGACCGGAATGGGAGGCTCTTGGTGTATAACCAGCCTGCCTATGATATCATGGTGGTGATGAACGAGGCGAAGGGGCATACCGATACCTTAGGTCTGTGTGCTGCGTTAGGCATCACAAGAGAGGAGTTTGACAGGCGGATGGAGGCTATCAAAGACCGGTCGCGTAACCCTGGCTATTCAAGGTTCACAAGACAGCTCTTTATGGCGCAGCTCTCTGACGAGGACTTCAGCGTGTTCCAGGAGCAGATGTATCGTTTCCCCGGCTTCTATGTGCAGCGGCGAAGCATACGTCAGTATAACTATGCCTGTGCTGCCCATGTGTTGGGCGATGTGGCAGAGGTGTCACAGCGTGACATCGATGAAGATGAATACTATCAGCCCGGCGACTATATAGGGAAGCTCGGAGTGGAGAGAAGCTACGAGCGGGTGCTGCGAGGAGAGAAGGGTGTGCAGATTCTCTTGCGCGATGTGCACGGACGTATCCAGGGAAGTTATATGAACGGGAAGTTTGACCGGCGTCCCGTGGCTGGCAAGAACCTCACACTGAGTATCGACTATCAGTTGCAGGCGCTCGGAGAACGCCTGATGGAGGGTAAGATAGGGAGTATAGTAGCTATCGAACCATCCACCGGCGAGGTGCTCTGTATGGTCTCTACACCCAGCTATGACCCTCGTATCATGGTGGGACGGCAGCGAAGCAAGAACCATCTTGAGTTGAGCAGAGACCCCTGGAGACCGCTGCTCAACAGAAGTATCATGGGACAGTATCCTCCCGGCTCTACGTTTAAGACCACACAGGGACTGACCTTTCTCTCGGAGGGTATCATCTCACCTACCACACCTTACGGATGTTCACACGGGTTCTATTTCAAGGGCCTGCATGTGGGATGTCACGGTCATGCCGCTCCGCTCGCTATCGTGCCGGCGCTGAGCACCTCATGCAACGCTTTCTTCTGTTGGGGACTGTATCACATGATAGGCAACAAGAGAAAATATGGTACGGTACAGAAGGCGATGAACATCTGGAGGGATTATATGGTGAGCATGGGCTTCGGATATAAGTTGGGCATCGACCTCCCAGGAGAGAAACGAGGACTCATCCCCAATGCTGAGTTCTATGACCATGCCTACAAAGGGTCATGGAATGGGCTGACCATCATCTCTATCTCTATCGGTCAGGGTGAGGTGAACGCCACACCGCTACAGATTGCTAACCTTGGCGCAACGATAGCCAACAGGGGATATTTCTATGTACCTCATGTTGTGAGGAAGGTGGAAGGCGAACCGCTCGATACACTGTTTACCCGAAAACATTACACGATGGCTGACCGTGAAGCCTACGACTATGTCGTGGCGGGAATGAGAGCTTCGGTGCTCGGAGGTACATGCCGTGCGCTGTCGGCCTACGACTTCAATGCCTGTGGGAAGACGGGAACAGCACAGAACAGAGGGCACGACCATTCTGTCTTCATGGGCTTCGCACCCATGGACCATCCTAAGATTGCCGTCGCTGTTTATGTGGAGAACGGTGGATGGGGCGCCGACTATGGTGTGCCCATCGGCGGACTGATGATGGAACAGTATATCAAGGGTAAACTCTCAGAGGCTTCGATGAAAAAAGCCGAGGAATTTCAACATCGACGAATCAGTTATGGGACAACAATCAGATAAACATATCAGTGTGTGGAGCGCACTCGACTGGTGGACGATAGGCATCTATTTGGCATTGCTCTCCTTAGGGTGGATGAGTGTGTGTGGTGCCAGCTACACCTTTGGAGAGACTGATATCTTCAGTCTTGACACGAGGTCGGGCATGCAGATAGTGTGGATAGGCACATCAGTGTGTCTGGGCTTTGTTTTGCTGATGATGGACGACAGGATGTATGACACGTTTGCTTATATCATCTATGCGCTCCTGCTCCTGCTCCTCTTTGCCACTATCTTCAACCCGCATGAAATCAAAGGGTCGCGCTCCTGGCTCGTGCTGGGACCGCTCCGTCTGCAGCCGGCAGAGTTTGCTAAGTTTGCTACTGCCCTGGCAACGGCTAAACTGATGTCAACGCAGGGCTTTGATATCCACCGGTGGAGAGATTTCATCAGCAGTCTCCTTGTCATTCTCCTGCCGATGATGTTCATCGTATTACAGAAGGAGACGGGCTCCGCGCTGGTTTATCTCGCTTTCTTCTTGGTGTTCTACAGGGAGGGAATGACGGGAAGTGTGCTTTTCGTGGGCATAGCGGCAGTGGTTTATTTCGTCATAGGCATCCGCTATGCTGATGTGATGCTCTGGGACACACCGACATCGACAGGTAAGTTTATCGTCCTCTCGCTCATCCAGCTCTTTACTGCCGGTATGGTTTGGATTTACTGCAAGAACAGAGAGGCGGCAACACGCCTCCTCACCATCTGCTTCGGTACGACAGCGGTGGCACTACTCTTCTCACAGTATGTCATCCCCTTCAATGTCGTCTGGGTGTTGTGGATAAGCAGTATCATCATGATAGGTCATCTCCTATGGTGGGCCTTGGGTACACGCATACGCTCCTACTATCTCATCCTCCTTTTTGCCATCGGCTCAATAGGCTTTTTCTATTCGGCCGACTATGTGCTCAATAAGGTGATGGAACCGCATCAACGTGTGAGAATCAACGTGCTGCTGGGCTTGGAGGAGGACCCCTCGGGAGCCGGTTATAACGTGCATCAGAGTGTGATAGCTATTGGCTCAGGAGGACTGGAGGGGAAGGGCTTCCTCAATGGGACGCAGACCAAACTGAAGTTTGTCCCTGAGCAGGATACCGATTTTATCTTCTGTACTGTAGGAGAGGAGGAAGGTTTCCTAGGTTCGGCAATGGTGCTCCTACTGTTCCTGGCGCTCATCCTCAGACTCATATATCTGGCAGAGCGGCAGAGGTTCAGGTTTGGTAGGGTGTATGGTTATTCGGTGCTCTCCATCTTCCTCTTTCATGTGTTTGTCAATGTGGGCATGGTGTTGGGACTGACGCCCGTCATCGGCATCCCCCTGCCGTTTTTCAGTTATGGAGGATCATCGCTCTGGGGCTTCACCTTCCTGCTGTTTATCTTCTTGCGTATCGATGCCAGGCGTCACCTCGTTCGCGAATAACGAGACCCCTATGTCCGTCACCCCGGGAAGAATCTCGCGTTTCATGAGGTGACGAATATGAATGTTGAGGGTGTCGCCAGTGTGAAGGGGGAGGCGACGTAAGGGGAAGAGGTATTGATAGCATCCAATGCCTTTGCCAATGAATACTCCTTTTTTGTCGGTCAACCTGCAGGTGAGGGTATCTGTCAGTTGTGTGGCAGATGGTCTTACCTCCTGTTCTACGATGAGATAGAGTGTGGAGAAGGGGTAGGAGCCGTTGATACGTAGCCCTATCTCCTCGGTCAGTGTGAGCGACGGTTGTGAAGCAAAGGGACTATACGTTTCGTTGGGTACATAACTGAAGGTGAGCGTGTCGTTGCGGTCCCACCCTTCGATAGGGGTGTGTTGATAGACGGCATAGACACAGGCACTCTTGTCGTTACAAGCGAGTAGAATAGTTGTCAAGACCCCAACAAGGCAGAGAGAAAAGACCTTACTCCGGTGCATTTTGCTTTGGATGGTTGCGTTGCTGTTTGTTGTTGGGCCTTCTTCCCTGTCGTTCTCTGTTCTGCTGATCTCCCCTGGGCTGTCTGCGCTCCTGCTGCTCTGCTTTGGCTTGGTTGTGCTCCTGCTGCTGATTCCCTTTCGACTGCTGGCGCTGTGGACGTTTCTTTTTCTTGGCTTTGTCGAAGCGGTTGATGTCGCCCTGAAGCAGATCGACGCTTGGCTTGGCTTCTTTCTGCTTCTCATCATCGGTGAGTGAGCGTGGTTTCTCGCCCCTTCTGTTCATCTCGATGATGGCCTTGGCACGCTCTGCCGTGATGGTCTCGAGGTTGACAGCCATATTCTTGTCGGTGGAGTAGGTGATGGTGCCAGCAAGGATGTCTGACTTGAAATGGTAGAAGTCGGCATCCTGAGTAGAGAGGACCACCTCTTTGCTTGGGATGCGTCGGCCTGCCTCGACATAGCTGTCCACCTCATAGTTGAGACAGCATTTGAGTTTGGCACACATACCTGCCAGCTTCTGTGGATTGAGTGAGATTTCCTGGAAGCGTGCTGCTGTGGTGCTCACGCTGATGAAGTTCTTCATCCATGTGGCGCAACAGAGTTCGCGACCGCAGGGACCGGTACCACCTATGCGCCCTGCTTCTTGGCGGGCTCCTATCTGTTTCATCTCGATACGCACATGGAAGGTATCGGCGAGCACCTTGATGAGCTGACGGAAATCGACGCGTTCGTCGGCGATATAGTAGAAGATGGCTTTGTTGCAGTCGCCCTGATATTCCACATCGCCAATCTTCATCTGCAGACCGAGGTTCTTGGCAATCTGTCTGCTCTCAATCATCGTAGCATGTTCCCTCGACTTGGCCTCTTTATACTTGTCCATGTCAGTGGGGCGTGCCAGACGGTAAATGCGCTTGATGTCGTCGGCCGACTTGATATTCGCCTTTTTGAGCTGCATCTTGACGAGACGGCCTGTGAGGGTCACCACACCGATGTCGTGACCAGGACTGGCTTCAACAGCTACCACATCACCTTTCTTCAGTTCGAGCTTATTGACGTTATGGTAATAGCCTTTGCGTGTGTGTTTAAACTGCACCTCGACCAGGTCGGTGAGTTCCGCATTTCCAGGCACGTCAGCCAACCAGTCGTAGGTGTTCAACTGGCGGTCCTGGCGGCCCACGGCTTCATGAGCCAGACCACGGTCGCAGCCGCAACACATCGGAGTATTCTTGTCTTGTTTTTCCATATCACTTCAGTGTTTTAAAAGCATTATCGTCTTCAACGCTAAGTCAAAGAAGACCATCTTACCATTGGCATTCTGAGAGATGTCTCTGATGCAGAGATTGAGGAGCTCATTGAATGCCAATACATTATCTTCGTTGATAAACCGTGCAAACTTTTTAGAGAATTCCTCCTCCTGCACAGACATATAGTTGAGATCGGGTATGCTGAAATTATAAATAAAGTTCTCTCTTGTGAGGCGCAACATATTGGTGAGCAGCCTTTTTTGCTTCTCTCTGCCGTAGGATGCCATCTCCTCGCTCCAGCGTTTCAGCTGTTTGATGTCGCGCATATAAGCCAACCTCATCAGTTGCTGATAATCCTTCAGGAAGTCGGCTGTCTCTGAGTTGGCAGCAAGTGTCTGGAGCGCTTTGAGCCAGCTGCCGTTTGACAGGCGGGCGATGCGCTGTGCCGTAGCCTCGTCGAGTGCTCTGCGGGCGATGAGCTCCTGGGCGATGCTCGATGTCTCTATCCGCTTCATGTCGATGCGTTGGGTACGGCTACGTATGGTCTCTATCAGCAGGTCGGGAGCCTCGCTCACCATGATGAAAATGGTCTGCGAGGGTGGTTCCTCAATGAGTTTGAGTATTTTGTTAGCACACTCAATGTTCATGCGTTCGGGCAGCCAGATGACAGACACCTTATAACCGCCCTGACTCGACTTCATGCTGAGTTTCCTTATCAGCAGGTCGCTCTCGCCGGCAGTGATGATTGCCTGCTGATTCTCTGCTCCCATGGCAGCAAG
The DNA here is from genome assembly GCA_018385335.1 of Prevotella sp. Taxonomy (GTDB): domain Bacteria; phylum Bacteroidota; class Bacteroidia; order Bacteroidales; family Bacteroidaceae; genus Prevotella. The sequence goes on along the minus strand of JAHAZN010000028.1, from coordinate 53,109 downwards.
CCAGTCGTCGAGTGCGAAATAGGGAGTGCTGAGGATCAGCTGATGCCAGGCTTGGGCGAAGTCGTCGCTCACAGGCTTGTGGTCGCTCGACATTGAGGGGAGCTTGATGGTAGGAAAGGAGAAATGGAGGTCGGGATGAGCTAACTGTCGAAGCATCGCCTCGACATTGGCATTGCTCTTCTTGCTGAGGAGATGACAGGCGAAGGCAAGGGCGAGCGCCATCTTGCCGCATCCTTCCGGACCGCAGAGCAACAGGGCATGGGGGAGCTTGCCGCTCTCCTCCATCGCCAGCAACCGCTGTTTCGCCTCTTCCTGTCCTATGACCTCACTGAAATCCATTGTTACAATAAGCGTTGTGCTACCTCTGCCACCGATTCAACAGCAGAGACAGTATAGAAATGTATGTTGTTCACTCCATGTTGATAGAGTTCTCTGCACTGATTCTCTGCCCATTCCACGCCCAGGCACCTTACCTCCTCATCAGTCTTGCATTTCATGGCCTCTCGTGCCAATTCCTGAGGTATGTCGCAATGGAAGGTCTTGGGCACAACAGACAGCTGACTCAGCTTAGCCAATGGCTTGATGCCGGGGATGATGGGAATGGTGATGCCCATCTCGCGTGCTTTCTCCACAAAGGAGAAATACTTGCTGTTGTCATAGAAGAGCTGGGTGACAGCATAGCCAGCACCCAAATCCTGCTTCTCCTTGAGATACTGCATGTCCATCTCGATGTTGGGAGCCTCCTCGTGCTTCTCAGGATAGCAGGCAACACCATAGTCGAAATGCGGTCCGGGGTTTTTGATAGGCGAGCCGTCAGCAAAGAAACCCTCGTTGAAGCGGTTCACCTGCTTGATGAGGTCTGTCGTGTGCTCATGTCCTCCAGGTGTGGGGATGAACCTGCTGTCCTCTTTCGCCTTGTCTCCACGCAACAGCAGGAGATTGGTGATACCCAGGAACTGTAGGTCGAGCAACTCATACTCGATATCCTCGATGGTGATGCCACTGCAGATGATATGTGGCTGCACGGGCACATGGTATTTGTTTTGGATGGCAGCCGCGATGGCTATCGTACCAGGACGGCGACGTATGCGCTGACGCTGGAGCAGTCCGCTCTCCATCTGTTTGTACACAAACTCGCTGTGGTGTGTCGTGATATTGATAAACAGAGGAGAGAGAGGAGCCAGACGGTCTATCGTGGCAAAGAGGCGTTCTGTCCCCGTACCTTTAAGGGGAGGAAGCACCTCAAAAGAGAAGTGGCGCTGCGTCGTTTCCTTGTTGATGATATCTACTACTGTCATTGTCTGTCTTTTTATTCTCATCTTTTGTCTTTCCCTTGTAAAGGGAGGAGACAGCTAATTGTCTGCAAAGGTACGGAAAAGATATGAGAATCGGGCAATTTTCTTACATTTTGGCGTCGAGAAGGGCAGCTAACTCCTTGATGTCATCGTCGGTGGTTGACCAACTGGTTACAAATCGACAGATGGTATGATGCTCGTCGATGAGCCCCCAATGGGTGAAGGACACCTTGTCCTGCAACCTCTCAACCTCCTCATTCCCGATAATCACAAACTGCTGGTTGGTGGGAGAGTCGATATAAAAATCGTAACCACGTTCCTTAAACATCTGCTTCATCTTCATTGCCTTGTCAATGGCATTGCGGGCAAGGTCAAAATAGAGGTTGTCGGTGAAGAGCGCGTCAAACTGCACACCTATCAGTCGGCCTTTGGCCAGGAGTGCCCCATGCTGTTTCTGGATGCTGAAGAAATGTCTGTTGGCATTGTTATGGGTGAAGACAACAGCCTCACCGCAGAGTGCACCCACCTTGGTGCCGCCGATATAGAACACGTCGCAGAGCTGTGCCAGTTCTGCCATCGTTACCTCACATCCTTCGGCCATCAGTCCGTAGCCCAAACGGGCACCATCGATATAAAGAGGGATGTCAAAGCGTTGGCATACGCTGTAGATATCTTTAAGCTCCTTGCGACTGTAGATCGTGCCGAGTTCTGTGGGGAAGGTGATATACACCAGTCCGGGATAGACACAGTGGGCGTTGTTGCCGTCGTGGATAAAATCATCTAAGTATTTGTCGAGGTCGGATGCCCACATCTTTCCCTCGTGGTTGGGGATGGTGATAATCTTATGCTCAGTAAACTCAATGGCACCGGCCTCGTGTACGTTGATATGGCCTGTGTCAACAGCGATCACTCCCTCATACTGGTAGAGTAGCGAGTCAACCACTGTAGCATTGGTCTGTGTTCCTCCGGAGAGGAAGAACACATTGATGTCTATCCCGCCGCAAGCTTTTCTTATCTTCTCCTTGGCAGCCTCGCAGAATTTGTCGAAGCCATAGGGTGTGGCATCTTCGTTGTTGGTGTCGATAAGATGTTGCAACACCTTTTCATGGGCTCCGTTACTGTAGTCGTTTTCAAATGATTTCATTTTGTTTCTATTTTTCTGCAAAATTAAGTGTTGTCGGCAACACTACAAAATAAAATTGCCCGAAAGTAACGAAAAATAGGTGTCTATGGCTTCATCTATCTCATTGATGCCGATATATTCGTCGGCAGCATGAGAGCGGGCAGAGTCTCCGGGACCGAGTTTGATAGAGGGGAAAGACATCAGAGCCTGGTCGGAGAGGGTGGGTGAACCGAAGGGGGTCATGCCCCATTCCACACATCTTCTCACCAAGGGGTGGTCGAGGGGGATGGACGATGAGCCCAGTCGGAAGGAGCGGGCCTTGAGTTCGCTATGCACATGTTGGGTAAGGAAGTGAAACACCTCCTCATTGGTGTAACACTCGTTAGTGCGCACGTCAATGACAAAGTGGCATTCGTCGGGCACGACATTATGCTGACTGCCGGCATTGATAACCGTCACGCTCATCTTCGTCGGTCCCAGGAGCGTGCTGACCCGCTGAAACTGATAGTCGCGCAGCCATAGCAGGTCGTCAAGTGCCTGATAGATAGCGTTCACTCCCTCGTTGCGGGCAGCATGCCCCGCCTTGCCATGCGCTACACCATCAATCACCATCAGTCCCCGTTCTGCCACCGCAGGCTGCATGCCCGTAGGCTCGCCCACGATAGCCACGTCGATGGCAGGCATCAGCGGCAGTACACTGCTGATACCCTGTGCACCGCTCACCTCCTCCTCTGCTGAGGCTAAATAGATGATGTTGAAGGGCAGGGGCGTGCCGTTGAGCATCCGGAACACCTGCAGCAATGCCACGAGTCCACCGCCGCAGTCGTTGCTCCCCAGACCATAGAGCCGTCCGTTCTCCACCTGAGGAGAGAAGGGTTGGCGTGTCCATGTGGCAGCTGGTTTCACCGTGTCGATATGTGCGTTGAGCAGGAGCGTGGGGCGCCCCTCGATGAAGTTGTCGCCAACGACCCATAGGTTGTTGCCATGTCTGTGAGGATGAAGACCTCGGTGTATCATGTAGTCGTGCAGCAGGTCAGCAGCATCGGTCTCATTCCTACTGATAGAGGGCCGACTGATTAGTCGGCTGAGCAGTTCTACGGCCTCGCGGGTATATTCAGGTTGTTTCATTCAGAATCGTCTTTGGGGGTTATCTTCAAATTCATCATCACAGAAATTTATCAGTTCTGACAGATGAGCAGGCAAAGATAACAAAAAATATGGAGGAGATAGGGCGTGAGAAACATTATTTTTGCTTGATTTGTTTTGTGCTTTGGTGTTTTTGACGTATTTTTGCACAAATAAAGTCTCAATTATGACACATTCTACGAGCCACCTTTCGGTGTTAGTACACGATCAGGCCAAGCAGTATGGCGATCGTGAAGTGATGAAATACAGAGAATTTGGCTCTTCCACTTGGAGCTCCTGCTCATGGAATGAGTTGTCAACAACAGTGAAGGTTGTATCCAACGCGCTGCTTAATCTCGGTGTCAAACCTCAGGAGAATCTCGGTGTGTTCTCACAGAACTCCGCCCAATATCTTTATGTAGATTTTGGTGCCTGGGGCATACGTGCTGTCACCATACCCTTCTATGCCACCTGCAGTGAACAGCAGATAGAGTTTATGATCAATGATGCCAAGGTGCGCATACTCTTTGTGGGCGAGCAGGACCAGTATGACAAGGCTCATAGGGTGTTTGCCCTCTGTCCCACGCTTGAACGCATTGTCATCTTCGACCGTCATGTGCGCATCAGCAACCATGACCCCAATGCACTCTATTTCGACGATTTCCTAAAGTTGGGTAAGGACCTCCCCCGCCAGAGCGAGGTGGAGACACTCTATAAGGCAGCTTCACCCACAGATCTGGCAAACATCCTTTACACCAGCGGTACGACGGGCAACAGCAAGGGAGTGATGCTTACCCACGGACAGTATATTGCTGCCCTGGAAGCCAACAGGCGCTGTGTGCCTATCACCGAGCACGACCGCGTGCTCAATTTCCTCCCCTTTGCCCATATCTTTGAAAAAGGATGGACGCTTTTGGCGCTGTCGGTAGGTGCCTCGCTCATCGTTAATACCTATCCGCAGGAAGTGCAGCAGACAATGAAGGTGATGCACCCCACGAGCATGAGTGCAGTGCCACGTTTCTGGGAGAAAGTCTATAATGGGGTGATGGAGAAGATCGACAAGTCGAGTTCCCTGCAACGTAAGATATTCAAGAACGCCTTGAACATCGGTCGTCGTCATAACGTAGAATATATCAGTAGAGGCAAGCGTCCACCGCTGCCACTCCATCTCGAATATGAGGTGATCAACCGCACGCTGTTTAGCATCGTGCGCAAGGAGTTGGGGTTGGAGAATGCCAACATCTTCCCCACGGCAGGAGCAACGGTAGCTTCACATGTCGAAGAGTTTGTTCACAGCATCGGAATCAATATGGTAGTGGGCTACGGACTGACGGAGAGCTTGGCCACCGTGAGCTGCGACCACCTCGACAAGGTGTTTACCATCGGTTCGGTGGGAAGGCCAATCCATTCGATAAAGGTGAAGATCAGCGAGGAGGGCGAAATCATGCTCAAGGGTCCCACCATCACTCCAGGATACTACAACAGGGAGGACCTTAACAAGGAGGCTTTCGACGAAGAGGGATTCTTCCATACAGGAGACGTAGGCTACATGAAAGATGGAGAGCTCTATCTCACTGAACGTATCAAAGACCTGTTCAAGACCTCCAACGGAAAATATATCGCTCCACAGATGATAGAGTCGAAGCTCTTGGTGGATAAGTTTATCGACCAGATAGCCGTCATCGCTGATGAGCGTAAGTTTGTCTCCGCACTCATCATCCCCGAGTATCGACTGCTTGAAGAGTATGCCCGCGAGCATCATATCAGTTTCGATAGCCGTGAGCATCTCTGTGAGAATGAACAGATCAACAAGATGATGATGGAGCGTATCGCCACCCTACAGCAGCAGCTGGCCCACTATGAACAAATCAAGCGTTTCACCCTGCTGCCCCATCATTTCAGTATGGAGCGCGGCGAGCTCACCAATACGCTCAAGCTGAAACGCCCCACTATCAATGCCAACTACAAAGCAGAGATAGAAAAGATGTATGAAGAATAAGTAAAACACTGATATGATCACTCAAGACCAACTGAAGAACGTACTGGAGCGCACCGAACAGCTCCACCGCTATTTGGATATAGACAAAAAGAAGATTGAATATGAAGAGGAGGACCTCCGCACACAGGCTCCCGATTTCTGGGATGACCCCAAGCGCGCTGAGGAACAGATGAAAAAGGTGAAGGGCATCAAAAAATGGATTGATGGCTACACAGAGGTGAGACTGCTGGCCGATGAACTTCAGTTGGCTTTCGACTTCTATAAGGATGAGATGGTTACCGAAGAGGAGGTGGATGCTGATTATGAGCGTGCCATCGCTGCCATCGAGAACCTCGAACTCATGAACATGCTGAGGCAGAAGGAAGACCCTATGGACTGTGTGCTGAAAATCAACAGTGGCGCTGGTGGTACAGAGAGTCAGGACTGGGCTTCCATGCTCATGCGTATGTATCAGCGGTGGGCTGAGGCTCACGGACATAAGGTGACCATCAGCAACCTGCAGGAGGGCGACGAAGCCGGTATCAAGAGCGTGACGATGGAGATAGAGGGAGGTGAATATGCCTATGGCTATCTTAAGAGTGAGAATGGAGTGCACCGACTGGTGCGTGTGTCGCCATTCAATGCGCAAGGCAAGCGAATGACCAGTTTTGCCAGTGTCTTTGTCTCGCCTTTGGTCGATGATACCATTGAGGTTTATGTCGATCCTTCGAAGGTGAGCTGGGACCTCTTCCGAAGTGGAGGAGCCGGTGGACAGAACGTCAACAAGGTGGAGACGGGTGTACGACTACGCTATCAGTATGTCGATCCCGACACAGGCGAGGAGGAAGAGATACTCATCGAGAACACAGAGAGTCGTAAGCAGTTGGAAAACAGAAACAACGCCATGCGACTGCTCAAATCACAGCTCTACGACCGCGCCATGAAGAAACGTCTTGAGGCCCAGGCTAAGATTGAGGCTGGTAAGAAGAAGATAGAGTGGGGCAGTCAGATAAGAAGCTATGTGTTTGATGACCGAAGGGTGAAAGACCACCGTACCAACTATCAGACTTCGGATGTCGATGGGGTGATGGATGGTAAGCTCGACGGTTTTATTAAGGCCTATCTCATGGAGTTCCCTGTCAACGACGAGGAGTAGGCACCTCCTATCAGAGAACAAGAATACATAACTAAATACTTAAATCATTATGAAAGCAAAAAAGAATGCACGCCGCGAAGCATATGCGGCTAAACAGGAGAAACAGGGACGTAGAGTGGTGGAATGGATTATCGGAGTGCTGGTGCTGCTGGCGGTGGCCTATGCCGTTTGGGCTTCAGTGATGCTGTCGTAACCAACCGAAATATCCTTCTCAAAAAAAGAAAAGATGAGCGGACTAGAGATAGAACGCAAGTTCTTGGTGAAAGATGACAGCTATAAGCAGTTGGCTTTCTCCTATAGCCGTATCAAACAGGGATATATCTGCAGCGGTCACGGACGCACCGTCAGGGTGCGACTGCGTGACCGCTGTGGTTACCTCACCATCAAAGGTCCTTCGGATGCCAAGGGGATGAGCCGTTATGAGTTTGAGAAGGAGATAACGGTAGAGGAGGCACAGGAGCTCTTCAAACTCTGTGAACCGGGCATCATCGACAAGACCCGTTATCTCATCGACTACCATCAGCACACCTTTGAGGTGGATGAGTTTTATGGCGACAACGAGGGATTGGTGATGGCTGAGGTGGAGCTCAATGCCGAAGACGAAGCCTTCGACCGACCAGCGTTCCTTGGTAGAGAGGTGACAGGCGACCGCCGTTTCTATAACAGTCATCTTCGCAAGTTCCCCTTCGTCATCTGGGGGAAGACTCTCCCTGCCGAAGATGACGCTCCCCGTTAGAACTAAGCTATTTCATATTGTCTGATGATGGAAATCAACATACAATATGATAGTACTTAAAATCAACAGATGAAAACAGATAGAATCACTCTTCGGCCTTGGTCCGACAACGATGCCGGGTCCTTATTCAAGTATGCCGCTGATCCAGAAGTGGGTCCGAGAGCAGGGTGGCCTCCCCATCAGTCAGAGGAAGAGAGTCTCGAAATCATACGAACAGTATTCAACAATGCCACGACATGGGCCATCGTCTGGAATAAGACGAACGAAGCGATTGGTGCCATGGGCTATGGTCCTTCGTGCGAATGCTCCCTGCCCTCAAGAGAAGGAGAGCCTACGGTGGGTTATTGGGTGGGACGTCCCTTTTGGGGGAGGGGCATCTGTTCTGAAGCCCTTCGGCTGATGCTTGATCATATCCGCTGCAACACAGAAATCACATCGGTCATCAGTGGGCATTTCATCAACAATCCGGCCTCAGGAAAAGTCATGGAGAAATGCGGATTCATCCCAACCGGTGATATTGTCTTTGATGATAGGCTCTACTTAGGAGCTGGTAAACCCATCAGAGTGTTGAGGCTTGCCCTTTCTTCAGCCACACCTTTCTGAGTAGCCATCCTACTAAGGCCGCTCCCGTCACACCCACGGCATTGGCAGCAAAGTCGAGCCAGTCGCCGCTGCGACGTCCTCCGGTGCAATAGGCTTGAAGCAGTTCTATCAAGCCACTCATCAGGATGGGAGCCACCCATGCCCACAGCAACAGTCGTTGCCGACATAAAGGCTGCTTCGTCAGATGATGATGACGCAGGTGCTCTATCCATAACACCAGACAAGAACCTCCATACATCACCACATGTACCCATTTGTCGATGAAGGCCACATCATCGAGCTCTGTCTTGGGAGGGGTGAAGAACGACAGATACCAGATGAGGAGGAAACACAGTAGCGCCACCGGGTAGGTTCTTACTAATTGTTTGAAAAAACACATCTTAACTTTCATTTTATGTGCAAAAGTAAGAAAAATTATCTACTTTTGCAAGCGCAATGGGGAAATATTGAAATCTTGAAGTATTGAACTGTTGAACTATGACACGAATGTTGCATCAAAAGAAATGTTGAAATGACAGAAATACAAAGAACAAACTTTGGCAGCAAACTGGGTATTATCCTTGCTACGGCAGGTTCGGCCGTCGGACTGGGCAACGTGTGGCGTTTCCCCTATATGACCGGGCAGAATGGTGGTGCCGTGTTCATTCTTCTCTATTTTGCATGTGTGCTCTTCCTCGGCATACCCTGTATGATCAATGAGTTTGTCATCGGCCGCCATGCTCAGTCGAACACGGCACGAGCCTATGCCAAGCTCTCCAATGGTCGGCCCTGGTGGCTCGTGGGTTGGTTAGGGGTTATCACTGGTTTCCTCATCACAGGTTATTATGCCGTGGTGGCGGGCTGGTGTCTGCAATATGTCTATGCTTCGTTGGTGGGTCATCTCTCTGGCGACCCCGCCTTCATCAGCAGTTACTTTGCATCGTTCAGTACCGATGCACTGAAACCCATCTTGTGGACGGTGGTCTTTCTTGTCGCCACCCATTTTGTGATAGTGCATGGTGTAAGAAAGGGGATAGAACGTGCTTCGAAGATGATGATGCCTGCCCTTTTCATCCTATTGCTCATCATCGTCGGTGCCTCTTGTATGCTTCCGGGGGCAGGCAAGGGTATCGCCTTCCTTTTCCATCCCGATTTCAGTAAGCTCAATGCCGATGTCTTCCTCGGTGCCTTGGGGCAGGCTTTCTATTCGTTGAGCTTGGCCATGGGTTGCATCTGTACCTACGCCTCCTATTTCAACCGTCAGACCGACCTCGGCAGGTCGGCTATCCAGATAGGTGTGATAGATAGTCTCGTAGCTATCCTTGCCGGATTGATGATCTTCCCTGCGGCGTTCTCTGTAGGGGTGAATCCCGACAGCGGTCCTTCGCTCATCTTCATCACCCTTCCCAATGTCTTCAACCAGGCTTTTGCCTCCATGCCCATGGTGGGTTATGTCATCTCCCTGCTCTTCTATGCCCTTCTGGCCTTGGCCGCCCTCACCTCGCTCATCTCTCTTCATGAGGTGAGTACCGCCTTTTTCCATGAGGAGCTTCATATCACCCGCCGTTCTGCTGCCCTCATCGTCACCCTCTCATGCTCGGTGATAGGTGCTTTCTGTTCGCTCTCCCTGGGTGCTTATGAGGGATTGACACTCTTTGGGATGTCACTCTTCGATGTTTTCGACTTCGTCACGGGTCAGATCTTCCTCCCCATCGGTGGTCTCTTCACCTGTCTTTTCGTGGGTTGGGCCATTCCACATAAAGTGGTGCGTGACCAGCTCACCAACTGGGGCACCATGCGTTGCCGTTTCTTCCACCTCTATCTCTTCTGTGTGAAATATGTCTGTCCCCTCTGCATATTGCTTATATTCCTTCATCAATTCGGACTTATCTAACTCGTTATGGCACGTTTCTCCCACAACACTTTTCGCAGTCGTTTAGGTATCATCCTTGCCACAGCCGGTTCTGCCGTGGGCTTAGGCAACATCTGGCGTTTCCCTTATATGACCGGTCAGAACGGCGGTGCCGCCTTCATCCTTCTTTACATTGGTTGCATCCTGCTCCTCGGTATGCCAGGCATGGTGAGCGAGTTTATCGTTGGACGTCATGCAGGCACCAATGCCGTGAGAGCCTACGGACGATTGTCGCGAAAGAGGTCGTGGCGCACCGTGGGGTATATGGGCATCATCTCCTCGGTGCTCATCTTCGGGTTCTATTCGGTGGTAGCCGGTTGGTGTCTGCAGTATCTTTTTGCATCAGTAGGTAGCCAGCTCACGGGCGACAGTAAGATGATACAGCAGTATTTCCAAGACTTTTCCTCCCATCCCTATCAGCCCATCCTCTGGGCTTTGCTCTTCATCCTCATCACCCATCTCGTGGTGTCACAGGGAGTGCGTGGTGGCATTGAGCGTGTCTCTAAATTGCTGATGCCTCTGCTCTTCGTGTTGCTTGTCATCATCGTGGTGGCTTCCTGTCTGCTTCCTGGTGCTTCTCAAGGCATCACCTTTCTCTTCAAGCCCGACTTCAGCAAGGTGACGGCCGACACCATGCTCGATGCGTTGGGGCAGGCCTTCTTCTCTCTGAGTCTGGGCACAGCCTGCCTCTGCACCTACGCCTCCTATTTCGGTAAGGAGATCAACCTTATGAAGTCAGCAGCACAGATAGCCCTCATCGATACCTGCATCGCCATCCTTGCCGGACTGATGATTTTCCCCGCAGCCTTCTCCGTGGGAGTGAATGCCGACAGCGGTCCGTCGCTCATCTTCATCACCCTCCCCAATGTGTTCAACCAGGCCTTTTCCTCTGTCCCCTTGATGGGCTATCTCATCTCCATCCTCTTCTATGCCCTTTTGGCTTTGGCTGCCCTCACCTCCACCATCTCGATGTTGGAGATAGGCACCTCGTTCCTTCAGGAGGAGATGCGTCTGCGTCGCCCTTGGGCAGTGACGATAGTGAGCCTTGTGGCAGCTGTTATCTGCACACTGAGTTCGCTCTCCATGGGAGCCTGTCCCAACCTTCAGCTCTTCGAGATGCCCCTGCTGAGTTTCTTCGACTTCCTCACTGCTCAGTTGATGATGCCCGTCGGTGCCTTCCTCACCTGCATCTATGTAGGATGGTTTGCCCCCAACTCCACCATCCTCTCAGAGCTGACTAACCGCGGCACGCTCTCCTCGCGTTTTGTCCCCCTCTTCCTCTTTGTCGTGAGGTTTGTCTGTCCTGTGTGCATCCTGCTCATCTTCCTCCATGAGTTGGGGATAATCTAACTTTGGATAAGTTAGGCTGCGGCTCAACAATAAAAATAAACGGATTTCATCACATTTATTTTGTATTGTCTTCGCCTTGGATAAAAATCTCTCGCTCGAAAATGAATAATCGTTATTCATTTTACTCACTTACTCGATTTTTTGCACTAACTTTGCAGGCGATTATATAATAATGGGTGCAAACCACTGGCTAATGGCCAGCCACCTGCAATAACTTATTAAACACTATACAACTATGGCAAAGAAAGCATTACTGATGATTCTCGATGGATGGGGAATCGGCAAACACGGTGTGGGCGACGTTATCTATAACACTCCTACGCCTTATCTCGACCTGCTTACCGCCACCAGTGCTCACTCTCAGCTGCAGGCCTCTGGCGAGGATGTCGGTCTGCCTAACGGACAGATGGGTAACTCAGAGGTGGGGCATCTCAATATCGGTGCTGGTCGCATTGTTTATCAAGACTTGGTGAAAATCAACCGTGCCTGCAAGGATGGCTCCATCAAAGACAATGCGCAGGTGAAGGCTGCCTATACCTATGCCAAGGAGAACAATAAGAAGCTCCACCTCATGGGACTTACCTCTGATGGTGGTGTGCACTCTTCTCTCGATCATCTCTTCAAACTGATAGAGGTGGGCAAGGCTTATGGACTGAAGGACCAAACCTTCGTTCACTGCTTCATGGACGGTCGTGACACCGACCCCAAGAGCGGTAAGGGATTCATCGAGGAACTCTCTAAGGTGTGTGCCGCCAACGATGCCGCCATCGCTGACATCGTGGGACGCTTCTATGCCATGGACCGCGACAAGCGCTGGAACCGCGTGAAAGAGGCTTACGACCTGCTCGTTGAGGGCAAGGGAAAGAAAGCCGACTGCATGGTGAAGGCTATGGAAGAGAGCTATGCTGAGGGTGTGACCGACGAGTTTATCAAACCCATCAGCAATGCTAAGGTCAATGGAGTGATAGAAGAGGGTGATGTGGTTATCTTCATCAACTTCCGCAACGACCGTGCGAAGGAGCTCACACAGGTGCTCACACAGCAGGATATGCCCGAGGAGGGTATGCACACCATCAAGGGGCTGCAATACTACTGCATGACTCCCTATGATGCTTCGTTCACAGGTGTCAATATCCTCTTCCCCAAGGAGAATGTAGGCAATACGCTCGGCGAATACCTCAGCAGTCAGGGCAAGAAGCAGCTTCACACTGCAGAGACAGAGAAATATGCCCACGTCACCTTCTTCTTTAATGGTGGTCGCGAGGAGCCTTTCGAAGGAGAGGACCGTATCCTGATACCCTCACCTAAGGTGGCTACCTATGACCTGAAACCAGAGATGAGTGCCTATGAGGTGAAGGAGAAGTTGGTGGAAGCTATCAATACCCAGGAGTACGACTTTATCGTTGTCAACTTCGCCAACGGAGACATGGTGGGACATACAGGTGTCTATAATGCCATCGCTAAGGCTGTCTATGCCGTTGACTGCTGTGTACACGACGTCATCGAGGCAGCCAAAGCCAACGATTATGAGGCCATCATCATCGCTGACCATGGCAATGCTGACAATGCAGTGAATGGCGATGGAACACCCAACACCGCTCACTCACTCAACCCCGTTCCTTTCATCTATGTCACCAACAACAATTCTGCTACAGTGAAGGACGGTCGTCTGGCCGACGTTGCTCCCTCTATCCTGCATATCATGGGACTGGAGCAGCCTGCTGATATGACGGGTGAGAACCTGATTGTTGATTGAGATTGATACAGAACAATACCTAAATGCCTATGTAGCTTTTTCTACATAGGCATTTTTTTCTTTGAACTTATATGTAATCTTCCGCTGGCACTGGCGGCGGAAGAACACAGTGCTATCCAGTCCACCATACCAAATGTTACCTCACCCTTCTTTTCTGTTAAAATTTGCTGAAGATAAAAGAGAAAAGAGGGGAAATGATAGAAAATGATAGCTAAAAAAGATACTTTTGCAACTTTCAGACAACAATAGTCGTCAAAAAGACAAACATATCGTAGCCAACAGCGCGAAATGCAATGAATGGCTATTCACCACTAAACAGTGGGAGATGAATAAAACCAAGTGTGCAATGAGTAAAAATCAATAGCGCAATGAATAAATATCAGCTATGATACATCTAAAGAACATCAACAAGACTTACAAGGGCGCACAGCCGCTCCATGTACTCAAAGGCATTGACCTTGACATCCAGCGGGGAGAGTTTGTCTCCATCATGGGCTCCAGCGGTTCAGGCAAATCAACGTTGCTCAACATCCTCGGCATCCTCGACAACTACGACGAAGGTACTTATCATCTCAACGGACAACTCATAAAAGACCTGAGTGAGACCAAGGCCGCAGACTATCGCAACAGAATGATTGGATTCATCTTCCAGTCGTTTAACCTCATCACCTTCAAGACCGCCGTAGAGAATGTGGAGTTGCCACTCTATTATCAAGGAGTGAACAGGAGAGAGAGACACCGTATGGCTATGGATTATCTCGACCGACTGGGACTGCTCCAATGGGCAGACCACTATCCCAATGAGCTGTCGGGCGGACAGAAACAGCGTGTAGCTATCGCCCGGGCGCTCATCACAAGGCCACAGGTGATACTCGCCGATGAGCCTACAGGAGCCCTCGACTCAAAGACAAGTGTTGAGGTGATGAAACTGCTCAAACAGCTGCATGAACAGGAGAAGATGACTATCGTCGTAGTGACCCACGAGAGTGGTGTGGCTAATGCGACCGACAAGATTATTCATATCAAGGATGGTGTGATAGGGAAGATCGACGTCAACCTCGACCATACCGCCTCAACCTTCGGTATGGGAGGACTGATGAAATGATGACATTAGAAAGATAATGTGATGAATATCCTTAGAGAAATATGGGCTACAGCCCGGAGAAACAAACTGAGAACGACGCTCACGGGATGCTCCGTGGCGTGGGGTATCTTCATGCTCATCTTCTTGCTCGGTTCGGGCAACGGGCTGATCAATGCCACCAAGGAGAACCAGTTTAAGGCGCTACCCAACTCCATGGGCGTATGGGGAGGAAGGACTTCCAAACCCTATGCAGGAATGAAGGAAGGCAGAATGATTACCCTCGATACCAAGGATATCAGTACCACATCGAAGGAGTTTAAGGCGCATGTTGACGAGGTGGGAGCAGTGGTGTCCTCCTATGACGTGACTCTCACGCTCCACAAGAACTATCTCGTCTCGCAGCAGATGAAGGGCGTGCTCCCCATCCATCAGCAGCTCAACAAACTCATGCTCCTCGAGGGCCGCTTTATCAATGAGGGCGACCTGAAGGAAAGGAGGAAGGTGATGGTGTTAGACCATAAGCAGGCCAAGGAACTCTCTGACGGAAGAGGTTCGTTGGTAGGACAGCTGGTAAAGGCTAACGGCATGATGTTTCGTGTGGTGGGTATCGTACAGGCCGATGAGACAAGGCAGAGTTCCGTCTTCTATGCTCCCCTTACCACCGTAAGCACTATCTATGGTCAGGGAGAGAAGGTGGAGATGATAGAATATGCCTTCCATGGACTGCCTACAGAGGAAGACAACGACGCGTTTGAGGACGACTATCGCCGACGTATCAATGCCAATCACATCGCTGCACCCGACGATGAGAATGCTATCTGGCTGTGGAACAGATATACGAGCAACATGCAGATGGAGAAGGGATTGAATATCCTCACCACGGCCCTCTGGGTGGTGGGACTCTTCACGCTCCTCAGTGGGGTGGTGGGGGTGAGCAATATCATGCTTATCACCGTGAAGGAACGTACAAGGGAGTTTGGCATCAGAAAAGCTATCGGTGCTACACCATGGAACATCCTGAAACTCATCATCATAGAGAGCATCATCATCACCTCCCTCTTTGGCTACCTCGGCATGTTCTGTGGCGTCGCCGTCAATGAATATATGAACTATGTGTCGGGCAACATGAATGTGGATACCGGACTCTTCACCGCCAAGATGTTTGTCAATCCCACTGTGGGTATCGATGTATGTGTTGAGGCTACTCTGGTCATCATCTTGGCTGGCACGGTGGCGGGACTTATCCCTGCATGGAAGGCGGCACGCATCAGGCCCATCGAAGCCATGAGAGAGTAAGAACAGAATAGACATCGATAATGACAATGAAACAATGAAGATAGACTTAGATACCTATAGAGAGATTCTCGATACGCTCACACGAAACAAGAGTCGAAGCCTACTCACGGGTTTCGGCGTGTTTTGGGGCGTCTTTATGCTCGTGGTACTCATCGGAGGAGGAAGGGGATTGAAGGAACTCCTCGAACGTAACTTTGAAGGATTTGCTAACAATGCCGCCTTTGTGTGGTCACAGAACACCACAAAAGCCTATAAGGGAATGAAGAAGGGACGCTACTGGTGGATGGACAACCATGACGTGGAACGCATACAGCAGAGAGTCCCTGAGCTCGATGTGGTGACACCTATACTCTTCGGTGGTTCTAAACAGGCCGTTCAAGGCGACAACTATTATGATGGTTTCGTACTTGGAGTGATGACTGAGATGCAGAAGGTGCAGGCACCCAAGATGGCCTATGGAAGATACCTCAATGAGATGGATATCACTCAGCTGCGTAAGGTGTGTGTCATAGGAAAGAAGGTGTATCAGAACCTCTTCCCCAAGGGCGGTGACCCCTGCGGACAGATGGTGCGCATCGACAAGATCTACTATGAGGTGGTGGGGGTTGATGTGAGTGAGTCAAATGGAATGAACTTTGGTGGACCGCCTGATGAGAGCATGGTCATACCCTTCACACTCATGCAGAAAACATACAACCAGGGAAATAGTGTTCACATGATTGCCATGACGGCACATAAGGGGGTGACAATGAGTGCGCTCACGCAGAAGATAAGGCAGACCATAGCAAGGGCACATCTTATCGACGAAACGGATGAGCAGGGAATCATGGTGTTTAACACCGAACTGCTCTTCGGAATGATGGACAGTCTGTTCCAGGGCGTCAACTTCCTTGTGTGGTTAGTGGGGATAGGTACCCTCCTGGCAGGGGCCATCGGTGTGTCGAACATCATGATGGTCACGGTGAAGGAACGCACCACTGAGATAGGCATCCGGCGAGCCATAGGAGCTACCCCTAAGTCGATCCTCTCACAGATCATAGCCGAGAGCATCGTGCTCACCCTTGTGGCTGGTATGAGTGGTATCCTCTTTGCTGTGGCTATTCTACAGATGGTGGAGCTGGGCAATACCACCGACGGCATCCTTCTCGCTCATTTCCAGGTGCCCTTTAACGTGGCTCTTGCTGCCGTTCTTCT
Source organism: Prevotella sp. (assembly GCA_018385335.1). Lineage (GTDB taxonomy): Bacteria > Bacteroidota > Bacteroidia > Bacteroidales > Bacteroidaceae > Prevotella. The sequence continues at coordinate 36,522 of JAHAZN010000028.1, read as the reverse complement.
GGTCTCACTCCTCGGTGCACTAGCGGGAATGCCACCCGCCTTGCGTGCCATGAGTATCAAACCGGTAGATGCCATGAGAGATGAGTAGTAGCGCAAATATACCATAGCTGAGAAAACAATAAAGAAACAACAAATAAAAGCCAATGAAAAAGTATTTAAAAGTGGTGGTGGCTGCCTTGATAGCCATCGTCTTCGTGGGGACCTTCGTGTTCCTCTACCAGAAATCGAAACCAGAAAAGGTGGTTTATCAGGAGTTTACACCGACGGTGATGGATATCCGCAGGACAACGGTCATCACCGGATGCATAGAGCCCCGCAACGAGGTGAGCGTCAAACCGCAGATAAGCGGCATCATCACCGACCTCTACAAGCAGGCGGGAGATAAGGTGGAAGAGGGTGAGGTGATAGCCAAGGTGAAGGTGATTCCGGATATGGGAGCACTCAGTTCGGCACAGAGCCGTGTACGCCTTGCAGAGATTAATCTCCGTCAGGCTGAAGTCAGCTTCGGTCGCGAGGAGACACTCTATCGCCAGCATCTGGTGAGCGATGAGGAGTATGACAAAGCCCGACAGCAGCTCCAGCAGTCGCAGGAGGAAAGGGCAGCTGCCGTAGAGGCACTGCAGGTAGTGAGAGACGGTGTGTCGGCAAGCAACGCCAAAGCCAGTTCCACACTCATCCGTTCCACCATCAGCGGTGTCATCCTCGATATCCCTGTGAAGGTGGGCAACTCCGTCATCCTCAGCAATACCTTCAATGATGGTACGACCATCGCCACTGTCGCCAACATGAACGACCTCATCTTCCGTGGTAATATCGACGAGACCGAGGTGGGACGTGTGGAGCAGGGCACGATGATGACCATCACTGTGGGAGCCTTGCAGGATCTTCACTTTGAGGCTTGTCTGGAATATATCTCTCCTAAGGCCGTGGGGTACAATGGTGCCAATCAGTTTGAGATCAAGGCGGCAGTGAAGCTCAATAAAGAAGAGAAGATGAGGTCGGGCTATAGTGCCAATGCCGAGATAGAGTTGGCCAAAGCCACACAGGTGCTTGCCCTTCCAGAGAGCGCGATAGAGTATAGTGGCGATTCCACCTTCGTCTATGTGGTGAAGGGGGAGGGCGACAGCAAGACTTACGAGCGCACTCAGGTGGTCACAGGACTGAGCAACGGCGTGAATATCGAGATTAAGAGTGGACTGAAGAAAGACAGCAGGGTGCGTGGACCACAGGTGGTAGCTGGTGGCAATGAGAAATAATAAAAATAAGCTGAAAACGATGAGAACAGTAATGATTTTCGTGTGGGGACTTTGCTTCACCAATGTGTGCTCTGCACAGCCGAAGGTGTGGTCGCTGAATGACTGCATCGACCATGCACTGCAGCATCATATAGGTATCAGACAGAGGGAGCTCACGTGTAAGAAGCAGGAGATACAGCTCTCTACAGATAAGAACAGCCGACTTCCCAACCTCGATGCTTCGTTGGGACAGAACTTCTCTTTCGGTCGCGGACTGGGTGCCGACAATACCTATACCAACACCAATACCAGTAACACATCACTCAATCTCGGCACAAGTGTACCACTCTTTACGGGATTCCGCATCCCGAGACAGGTGAAGCTCGACGAACTCAATCTCGAGGCGCTCAGCCAGGACCTTCAGAAAGCCAAGGATGATGTGAGTGTGCAGGTGGCTAAGGCCTATGTCCAGGTGCTCTATAACAGGGAGATGGTGGGTGTGGCTCAGCGACAGGTAGCGATCGACTCGCAACAGGTGGCGCGTATGCAGGCAATGAAAGACAACGGGAAGGCCAGTGAGGTGCAGCTGGCTCAACAGAAGGCAGCACTGGCACAGAGCAGACTGACAGCGACACAGGCGGACAACAACCTTCAGTTGGCGCTCCTTGACCTCTCGCAACTGCTCGAACTCTCTTCGGCAGAAGGCTTTGATGTGGAGGTGCCTGTCCTTGGAGAGCTCACACGACAGGAGGTGCCAGCACCTATGACGGTCTTTGATGAGGCCATGGGCTACAAGGCAGAGGTGAAGGCGGAACAGCTGCGACTGAGAGCCTCGGAGATGGGCATACAGCTGGCACAGTCGGGCTATTATCCCCAGCTCTCACTCAGTGCAGGCTTGGGCACCAATTACTATAAGACCTCGGGGTTTAAGTCTGGCTCACTTGCCAATCAGCTGAAGAACAACTTCAGTCAGTATGTGGGTTTCTCGCTCTCTGTGCCTATCTTCAACCGTTTCTCTACGCGAAATAGTGTGCGCTCGGCACGCATAGACAGGGAGAACCAGTTGCTGGCGCTCGACAATGTGAAGAAGACGCTTTACAAGGAGATTCAGACCGTGTGTTGCAATGCTGAGGCTGCACAGACGAAGTTGAAGAGTAGCGAAGAGGCACTCAACAGCAGCGAGGAGGCTTTTCGTCTCATGCAGGCCAAATATGAGAACGGCAAGGCAAACATCACTGAGTTCAACGAGTCGAAGAACAGTCTGCTCAAGGCGCAGAGCGACCTCGTGCAGGCACGTTATGAGTATTGTTATCAGAAGGCTTTAGTCAACTTCTATTGCGGACGCCCCATCATCTTTTAAACCCAAATTGGTCATTAGCGCATAATAGTCTAATGAATTTGGGTTTAAACGGGCATGAAACAAAAAAAGTGCGGGCTGCACCCAGCGCTCTCAGCGCCAGTGCAGCCCGCAAAAGTTATGTGTCAGACAGTGACGATTACTTGCGGATGACCTTCTTGGTCTTCACTGAACCATCAGCATAAATCTCTTTCACGATGCTTATGCCCTTGCCTGCATTAGAGGTGCGCAGACCATTGAGGTTATAAACCTCGGTGCGAACCACCTGCTGTGACTTGTTAGTGGTATTCACGTTCTCAATACCGGTAATATAAGCGTTGTACTCGTCATTCAGTTGCTTGTTGTAAGCAGCCGACTTCTCACCATCCTTCATGATGTAGATGTCATAGTAGCCAGCTTTGCTGTTGCCATCTGCGATACGAGTGCGGAGGTAAACCTCGTCGGTACCCTCATAGCTGCGTACGATGCGGCGATAGAGGCGCTGTGTAGCCAGACTTGCAGTGTCACCCAGCTGAATCCACTCGGTGCTGTCCTTTGATACCTCGAACACGAGGAGAGGAGAACCGGTAGAGTTGCCGTTAGAAACGAAGGATAATACATCAAATGGACCCTTGTGCTTCACGCTGGTAGCAATCACACCATTGCGAGGATAATTCGTATTCCACTCACCGATGTTGAGGTAGTAGTTGGTTACCAAGGTGTCATAGTCAGCTACGGTAGCGGGGTTGTAAGCAGTGCCAATACCATAGTTCTTACCAGGCTTGATGTTCTCCCAAACCATCACATGACCACGAGAAACAACCTTCCAGCCATTGCCGAAGTCAACCACCTCTTCGGGGTTCATCTTCTCATAACCTACAATCACCTGACCCTCTTCGGTCTCTTCGATGATGGCAGAATTCTCATCCCAGTAAGGATAAGCACCCTTGTTCTTGCCCCAAGAGAAATAGTATGCAGTAGAGGTGCTGCCGTTGTTGTACTCAGTGGGGTTAGCATCCATGTGAGCCACAGCGTCGATGCGCAGGTTGGCGTTCTTGATATATACCTTCTGTGTGGTGGGCTCTGAGAGCACGGTCACATCGCTGATGGCGATGGCGGTCACCTCACGGCTATCGTTGAGCTCGAAAGGCTCAGTGTAGGGTGAAGAAGACAGTGTGTCAGCGGCACCGGTGAAGTTGTAGAATATCTTGGCATCGGGTGTAGCTGTGGTGATGCTCACTACCGACTTGCCGTCAAGTGCCTCGAAGGTAATCTCTGGAGCCTTGGTCTGTGTCTTCATCTCCACATCCTTAGAAGAGGCATCGCTCACCAGGTAGCCCTCAGCTACGGCAACAGCCTTCACGGTGCAGGCAGAGGTGAGGTTGAACACACCCTCGTAGCGAGTGCTGGCAGTAGTAGGCTCACTACCGTCGATGGTGTAGAAGATCTCTGCACTCTTGTTGACGCACTTAATTGTGACGTTGGTGTTCATGTCCTTGTACTCAAGAGCAAAGGTGGGAGAAGGAGTCTTGGTAATATCCGACTTTGAGCTCACCAGCTTGATGACGGCATTGTTAATGAGTTTCTCCATATCTTCGGCAGCCAGAGTTCCGGTGAGTGCCTCCTGAGAGAGAGGAAGATAGATATAACCATTGTGATAGATGTTGTGTGCATGAACAGTAACGATGCTGCTGTCAACAGCCATCTCATCACCATCATAAGCATAGGCAAGGATGTCGTCGTCAGCGAAGTGACCACCCAACTTCACGCCGGGGATAAACGTTTCGCTGATACCGATATTACCCCAGGTATCACCTTCGTTCTCTACACCAATCTCAATGCCTGAGAAGAGAGGCTCTTTGGTTGAGGTAACAACGATCTCACCGCTTTTGGTAGTAACGCCATTGCCATAACCCCATGCGTCGTAGAGCTTGGCGTTGAGGTTAAGTGCTGGGATAAAGGGCAGTGCCTCTTTCAGTGTACCAACCAAAGCATTGTCAGCAGGAAGAGTAGAGCTGATAACGGTCACGTCATACGACTGCAGACTCTCTGCAGTCACTGTAGCTGCGTCGGCGGCAGCAATAGGAGTGATGACATAGTCAGCGTTATTCTTCAGGATGCCATAGGCATTCTCTTCCTCGAGGTTGTCGTTGTAGATGTAAGCTACCTTATGAGTGGTCTCAACAGGCTCGTCACCCTCGCCTGCGATGATGTAATAGATGTGGCAACCATTGGTTGACTTTATCTGCACCTCTGCATAGTCGTCAACACCGGGGGTGTCATCAGGAATCTCATACACTACCTCGTTGAAGAACTTGGGCACCTCTTCACCAGAGATAGGAGTGAGCGCTGTGCCGTCAACAGAAACGTTGATACCGCGGGCCTCAGTGTTCTTGTGTGACTCTACACCGATACGGAGGGTCTCACCCTTGAGGACCTGATTAACTTTCATGATCAAACCCTTACCATTGAGCCAGATAAAACCACCATAGGCGGGATAGATGCCAACGGGAGAGTCGGCATTCTCTGACTGAGGATAGTTGGTGGCGAGGATAAGACCTTTGGCCTTGATGCCTTTCATGTAGAGACCTGCTGTTTCGGGGATGACAATCTCTTCACCATTGACGGTGGTGACGAGCTCGTTGTCGGCGTTCACCGTTGTACCATTGTCGGCACACCAGAAGGTATCACCATACTTGCCGGCATCAGTTGCGTTTTTCTCCCAGTTACGCCAGTGGGCAGCAGTACCATTCTGCTCCATGTCCGCATTGAGGTTGGCCACGGTGATGGCACTGAAACCATTGCGGAAATCCCAAGTCTTGCGGACTTTTTGGGCATTCATCGGCAGAGCCATGAGCAATGCCAATGCACTCAGTGTAAATAGTTTTTTCATGTTTTTTTGTTTTAGGTAAATATTGATAATGTTGTTTGAGACTGTTTAATGGTCTAAATAGATAGTGCAAAGATAGAAAAAACAGCTCGTTTCATAGGAAGAAACGGGCTGTAGATTTTGATAACCTACTACAAAAAATGATTTATTAGGCTGTAAGTAAGTAGTTTAAGGTGATGTGAGGTAGGAGATGATGAGTAAAATGCCGTTATTTCAGCTCCTTGAGTTGACTGAGTGCTTTCAGCGCACGACCTGTCTCGTTGTTGAAAAGCGGGGCATTGTTCCATCCTGAGGTGACACTGTTCTGCCAGTTGATGCCATATTCGTTGGCTTCAGCCCACCACCATAATATTCCCTTCACGTTCTTATGTTTCTTCAGTGTGGTCACCAAGTCTTTGGTGAAACTCTCCTGCCCGTCCTCGGAGTAAGGATAAACCGAGGTATAGTCGAAGGTAGTGCCCGCCATGGCCCACTTGTTGCTATAGCCTGTCTCCACAATCATGATGGGACGGTCGGGCTGCTGGCTTTCTATCTTCGAGAGGGCACCGTCGAGGGTAGATAGGCTGCCATGGTAAGCAGGATAATAACTCAGTCCGATGATGTCATAGTCGATGCCATACTGCTTGGCTTGCTGATAGAAGTTGGCAGGATTGTTGGCATTGCTCAGTTCGGTGTGTAGGATGATTTTTGCATCGGGACACATCTCGCGGCAGGCTTTGGCAGCGTTGTTGAGATAGCTTTTGAGATTGGTCCAAGTGCCACCATCCTGTCCTCCACCTCCGGGATAGGTGTGTGCTGTGGGCCACAGCAAGCCATAGGTAATCTCATTGCCTATCTGGATGAAGTCGGGTGTGGCACCCGCATCTTTCATCTTTGTCAGGCAGTCTTTGGTATAGCTGTACATCTTCTCTGTCAGCCCTTCTATATCCAGCGAAGCCCAGTCGGCAGGCACCGTCTGTTTGCCAGGGTCTGCCCAGCTGTCAGAGTAGTGGAAGTCGATCATGAGCAGAAATCCCTGTTCTTTGATACGCTTCCCGAGCTCACACACATAGTTGATGTCCTGCACCACTCCTTCCTTCCTTACATCTTCAGAAGCATTGGCAGGGTTGACAAAGAGGCGTAGGCGCAGCGCGTTCCATCCTTCCTGTTGGAAGAAGGTAAGCACATCACTGATGGCCGTCCCATCGTTGGTAGAATACTTGGCACCACGTTGCTCGTACTCTGTGAGCAGGGAGATGTCGCCGCCCACGCAGGTGACATCGGGCAGATAGAAGGTGATGCTGTCTATCTCCTTGGTGGCAAGTGTCTTGCCGTTCAACTGCAGCGACCTTCCGTTGTCGGTGAACGAGAGTGGTGATTCTGCTGTAGCCGACGTGCTGTAGATAGCCGTGGGAGTGGTGATATAGGCGGTCTGTGCCCATGCACTCAGGGAGAGGACTGCTGCAGCAAGCAGTGAGAGAAGATGAATCTTACGCATTATTTCTTATGACGATTCGCCCGTTGTTCACGGTATTTGGCTTTCTGCTTGGCCGACCCGCTACCATGGGCACCTGTGATATATTTCTTTTTCTTAGCCTTTGTCTTCACCTTGTCGGCATTGGGATCGGGGCGAGTGCCGCCCCGACCGAAATAGATGCCGCCATTGGCTATTATCTCATCGATATCGTTGCTCATGGATGCCTCGATTAATGATGGAACAGACGTACACCGGTGAAGGCCATGGTGATGCCATATTTGTCGCAGGTAGCGATAACATGGTCGTCGCGCACTGACCCTCCTGCCTGAGCGATAAACTCAACGCCACTCTTATGAGCGCGCTCGATGTTGTCGCCGAAGGGGAAGAAGGCATCGCTGCCGAGGGCCACCTTGGTGTTTTGGGATATCCATGCTTTCTTCTCTTCGCGGGTGAGCGGTTCGGGTTGTTCCTTGAAGAACTGCTGCCAGGTGCCATCACACAGCACATCGTCGTAGTCGTCGGAGATATACACATCGATGGTGTTGTCGCGGTCGGCACGGCGGATGCCGTCGATGAAGGGCAGGTTCATCACCTTGGGATGCTGACGCAACCACCAGATGTCGGCCTTGTTGCCAGCCAAACGGGTACAGTGGATACGGCTCTGCTGACCGGCACCGATACCGATGGCCTGACCATCTTTCACGTAGCATACTGAGTTGCTCTGTGTGTATTTCAGGGTGATGAGGGCAATCATCAGGTCGCGCTTGGCCTCCTCAGTGAAGGTCTTATTAGCGGTGGGGATGTTCTCAAACAGGGCTGGGTCGTTGAGTTCTACCTCGTTACGTCCCTGTTCGAAGGTGACGCCATACACCTGTTTGCGCTCGATGGGCTCGGGCTTGTAGTTGACATCGATTTTAATGACGTTGTAGGTGCCCTTACGTTTGGCCTTCAGAATCTCCAATGCCTCGGGGGTGTAGTCGGGGGCAATCACACCGTCGCTCACCTCGCGTTTGATGAGTGTGGCGGTAGCCGCATCACAGGTGTCGCTGAGTGCCACGAAGTCGCCATAACTACTCATGCGGTCGGCACCGCGAGCGCGGGCATAGGCACAGGCGATGGGTGAGAGCTCGATGTTGAGGTCATCAACAAAATAAATCTTCTTCAAGGTGTCGCTCAGAGGAAGACCCACGGCAGCACCGGCGGGTGATACATGCTTGAAGGAGGCTGCCGAGGGCAGACCGGTGGCAGCCTTTAGCTCCTTGACAAGTTGCCATGAGTTGAGGGCATCAAGGAAATTGATGTAGCCAGGACGGCCGTTAAGCACTTCGATAGGCAGTTCGCCCTCGGTCATAAAGATACGCGAGGGTTTCTGGTTCGGATTGCATCCGTACTTGAGTTGCAGTTCGTTCATGAGTTATTTGATGTTATTATAGTTACGCTGGTTGAGTAGCTGCGGAGGTGCAGCGACGTTTCATTTGTTGGCAAAGTTACAATTTTGTCGTCTAACAAACAAAGGTTTATCTACAAATCTTATAGAAAACCAATATCTATGCTTATGGTGCCGTGGTGTACCGCCTCTTGAGGAGGAAAAAAATACGGAGGCGTGTCGTGATGACACACCTCCGCAATGACTTTTGCCAGATGTTCAGCCGCCAATTTATTTAGCAGCAACGGCAACTCTTCTCTCCTTGATACGGGCTTTCTTACCAGTGAGTTTGCGGAGATAGTAGAGCTTAGCGCGACGCACCTTACCATACTTGTTCACCTCGATGCTCTCGATGTTGGGCGACTCGATGGGGAAGATACGCTCCACACCTACGGTGCCAGACATCTTACGAACGGTGAAACGCTTCTTGTCTCCGTGACCGGCAATCTTGATGACTACGCCACGATAGAGCTGGATGCGTTCCTTGTTTCCCTCGATAATTTTGTAAGCGACAGTCACAGTGTCACCTGAACGGAACTCAGGATGCTGCTTGCCGGTTGCAAATGCTTCTTCAGCAACTTTAATTAAATCCATTGTACTAAAAATGTAATTAAATTTGTTTATCGTTCCAACGCAACATAACAGGCAACTCGTTACTTCCTGCCAGCGATTACGCCGAAAAGCGGTGCAAAATTAGTATATTTTCTTGAATCTCACAACTTTCCCGTCATTTTTCTTTCATGAAGGGAGAGTTTTATTGGTTTCAAAACCATGTCGTGGGCTTGGAGTGAGGGGGGGATGACAATAGAAGAGAGACTTACTTGATGACTATCCTTCCCACGTAGATGCCCGACTTGCCATTCTGGTCAACGGCCACGCGGCGGCTGGACGCATCGTTGGCCCATTCCAGTTCTTCCATGTAGGTGTGGGTATGTCCGCCCAGCAGCAGGTCGATGCCTGAGGTACTGGAAATGAGGAGGTTGTCATCGATCTCTCGTCCGAGATTCCATCCCAGATGGGAGAGACAGATCACAAGGTCGCAGCGTTCTTTCTCACGGAGCAGGGGAATCATCTCCTTGGCTGTGGCGATGGGGTCGAGAAAGGTCATCCCCGCATAGTTGGACTGTTGTATCAGTCCTTCAGGCTTCGGACTGAGGCCGAACACTCCGATACGGCGGCCATTGCGCTTCAGCACCACATAGCGTTTTACCAGTCCATGGAGCGGCGTGTTCGTGAAGTCGTAGTTGGAGCAGACCACGGGAAACTCCGCCATGCGCACTAAGCGAGCGAGGTTATCGAGCCCGTAGTCGAACTCATGGTTGCCGAGGGTGACGGCATCATAACCCATACGGTTCATCAGTTTCACCTCCACCTCACCCTTGAAATAGGTGTAATAGGCTGAACCTTGGGAGAAATCGCCGCTGTCGAAGAGGAGAAGGGAGGGCACCTTGGCTCGCTCTTCTTCAATCATCGCTATGCGGCGGAGGAAACCGCCACGGTTGCTCAGTTGTCTGTTCTGCAACAGTGGACTGAGCGGCATGATGGCACTGTGGGTATCGTTGGTGTGAAGGATGACCACTTCGCTCACCTTCTTTGCCGAGAGTTCAGAGGTGCCGAGGAGCGCGAGGAGCGCAATCATCCAGCCGAGGCTTGTCAGACGAAAATGTTTCATGTCATTCATTTGAGATGGTTATCCTACCCTCGATCTTCGCATCGACGATGAGATGCTGTCGCTGTTTCTCTTGAAAATAGGCAGCGATGATATCGCGGGCATCGTTTTTCTTGATGGTAGGAATAATGTAGTTGGTCTTCTTCTTGAAGGCAGTCATCTTGTCATTGCCTTCAGCTACATAGTCGATGGTAGCGATGCGATAGTCTTTTGTTGGGTCGATGGTCTGGCCGTGGATGCGCACGCTGATGAGTTGCTTGTTCTTGCCTATCACCAGCGCTACCCCTTGGCTCACTCCCTGACCGCCGAGGGCAGCTATCTGTTCGAAGAGTTCGATGAGATGGTCGCCGCGGAGGGAGAGGAAACAGAGCTTGTTCTGGAAGGGAGCCACCTCGAGGATATGACCGAAGGTGATATCGCCGGCGGGCAGAGAAGCGCGGATGCCTCCAATGTTATAAATGCCTATCTCGGGATGCTCATCAAACATGTTGCCAGCCCATACCATGATGTCAGACAGGAGGTTAGAGAGCAGACTCTCTGGTTGTCTGGCATCCATGGGTCGTGCCAGCTGTCCCATCACGGGTTGGGTCAGACTGTCAACACGCTGCTTATAGGGTGCCATCATCTGCTCAAGGTCTTGAGGGATAGATGCGTCATAACGCTCGTCTATCAGGATGCGTGTGCGGGTGATCTCCCAGGCATGGTTGCTGCTCTTGGATGAGGCACATCCACCTAAGGTAAGTAGGAGGAGCAGAAGGATGGCAGTGAAGAGGGACTTTATAATCTTCATAGGGATGTATTTCTCTTGTCTGTTAGTGCGGTAGGCGTTAGGGTTGAGATTCGCCCTCGACATACTCTTCGATGAAGAGATGCTCACCGTCGTAAACGGCGTAGGAGAACTGGCTGATCCAGTCGCCGAGGATAATTATTCGTGCTTTCTTGCTCAACTGAAGGTCGAGCTCGATATGTCGATGCCCATAGATGAAGAAATCGACATTGGAATGCTCCTTCATATACGCTTTGGTGAAGCACACCAGAGGTTCCTTGTGCTCACCCATATAGGGAGGTTCCTCTCCGTCTTTGCGCTTCAGTCGGCTATGCTTGGCCCAGTTGAGACCAAAGGCCATGCCCCATCGGGGATGGATAGCGGAGAACAGGCATTGGCACAGTCTGTTGCGGAAGATAGAGCGGATGAATTTGAACTTAGGGTCGGGGTCGCCCAGTCCATCTCCGTGGTCGAGGAAGAACACCTTGCCATAGAGCTCTGTGGTGAGCGGTTGTCTGTGGAGCACCACACCGCATTCATCGGCCAGATAACGATAGGCCCAGATGTCATGGTTGCCTATGAAATAATGAATCTCCACACCCATGTCGGTGAGTTCAGAGAGCTTGCCAAGGAAACGGCTGTAGCCTTTAGGCACGACATAACGGTACTCATACCAGAAGTCGAACATATCACCCAACAGGTAGATAGCAGCAGCCTTGTGCTTGATGTTGTCGAGGAATCTCACCAAGCGACGTTCGTGCATCCTGCTATGGTCGATGGCCAACGACCCGAGATGGGCATCGGAAAGAAAATAGATATTCTTCATGGCTGTCAATCGAATCCCAGTTCTACACGAGCTTCTTCGCTCATCATACTCTGGTCCCAGATAGGTTCAAACACCAGGTTGATATTGCTGTTCTTCACTCCCTCAATGTTGTCAACCTTCTGTCGCACATCCTCAAGAATGAAGTCGGCGGCAGGACAAGAGGGAGCAGTGAAGGTCATGTCAATTTCCAGTTCTCCATCTTCCTTCAGGTCTATCCTATAGATAAGCCCCAGGTCGTAGATATTCACAGGTATTTCCGGGTCGAAGACGGTGCGCAGCACGTCAACTATCCTTTCTTCAATGGCTGTCTTTTCTTCTTGTGTCATCGCTATTGTTGATTTGTTGGCCTCCAGTGGGAGACGATTATTGCTGCAAAAATATAAAAAAAAGGTGGATTCTCCGATATTTGTAGCAATGAATTTTGGTTCTTCTCACAATCGTCCTTCGTCGCGATAGGAGTAATAGGCGCCATCGGTGATGATGAGATGGTCAATAAAATGTAGGCTCATAAGGTCGCATGCCTTCTTCACACGCTCTGTGAGATGATCGTCTTCCCTGCTTGGGTGCAGGCTTCCGCTGGGATGGTTGTGACAGAGGACGATGAGGGTGGCGTTGGCGAGCAGTGCTTCGCGCACAAGGATGCGCACATCCACCATCGTCTGTGTGAGACCTCCATGCGACAGTCGCATCTTCTTTATCAGTTTGCATTGCTGGTTGAGCAGGAGCAGCCACGCTTCTTCGGCATCAAGGTCCTGCAGGGTGGGGCGCATCAGTTGGTAGATGCCTTGTGAGGAGTCGAGGCGCAGACGTTCTTCTGCAAGCTCTTGCTGTCGGCGTTTGCCCAGTTCGCAGGCGGCAAGGATAGTGATGGCTTTGGCTGGTCCCACCCCCTTAAACGCCATCAGTTCCTTGATACTCTTCTTGCCCAATGTGTTGAGGTTGTTGTTGCTTTGGCTCAGCACTTTCTGCATCAGTTCCACTGCACTCTCATTAGGCGTACCCGAACCGATAAGAATAGCCAACAGTTCGGCGTTGGAGAGCGCTTCGGCTCCCAGCCGTTCCATCTTCTCACGCGGACGGTCTTCTTTCGCCCATTCGTTGATTTTCATTTGTTCAGAGGGATGTTAGTGGGTGAGTCTGTTGAGACGATGCTCAATCATAGAAGTTCTTCTCAAATGCCTGAAACGATTCCTTCTTCATCACGCAGCGGCGCCACCACGACTCGATGAAGCCCAGACCATAACCAAAGAGTTGTACGAAGGCTGCTCCTATGGAGATGAAGCCGATGGCTGTGCTCCTGTTACGGATGGAGGAGTCGATGAAGATGAGGAGGGAGAAGAGGAGGATGGGCGAGAGGGCGCCTATGGTGAACCAATACCACAGATAGAAATCAGCAGTCTCGCCATAGACCATCATCACCCTGCCTGCGCAGGCAAGAAGAAAGAGCAGGATGACTCCCACGGTGAACACGGTGGGCAAGAGGTGCACGAGTTTGAGGGAGTCGGGGTATTTCTTGTAGAGGTTGATACGGGCGATACCGCTGTTGTACACCTGTTTGAAAAACTTCCTCATGTCGGTGCGGCGTTTGTGCCACACCCATGCTTCGGGGAAGAGGCGGCAACGGAAACCGGCTTTGAAGATGCGTATGCTGAAATCGATATCTTCGCCAAAACGCATCTTTGAGAAACCACCCAACTGCTCATACACCTCGCGGCGGATACCCATGTTGAAGGAGCGTGGATAGAACTTGTCCAACTTCTTCTTCCCGCCGCGGATACCTCCTGTGGTGAAGAAGCTCGTCATCGCATAGCTGATAGCTTTCTGGGTGGGAGTAAACGACTCATGAGCGCTGTCGGGGCCGCCAAAAGCATCGGCAGGCTCCCTTTGCAGTTCGTCGCTCACTGCCTTGAGATAGCCCTCGGGCAAGACCACGTCGGAGTCTAATATAATAAGGTAATCGCCCTGTGCACGGGCTGCCCCATAGTTTCTGCTTTGTCCCGGACCGGAGTTCTCTTTCATGAAATACTTGAGGTCGAGCTGGTCGGCATAGCTGTCGCATACCTCCTTGCACGGCTGTTGGGAACCGTCTTCTACGATGATTACCTCAAAAGATTTTTCTGTCTGCTTGCACAAGCTGGCAAGCAACTCATCAACCTCATCCGGTCGATTGAAAACAGGGACAATAAACGAAAACATGTGGAAAAAAATAAAGATGGTGTGCACGAGGACTATGCTCGGCACACCATCTGTTATGATAGTTGTAATTATTCCTTTGCGCGCTGCAGGTAGCTACCATCGCGGGTATCTACCTGGATGAGGTCGCCCTCGTTGATGAACAGAGGAACGCGAACCTCTACGCCTGTCTCCAGTGTAGCGGGCTTGGTGGCGTTGGTGGCGGTGTCACCCTTGATGCCTGGCTCAGAGTGAGTAACGCGAAGGAAGGTCTTCACGGGCATCTCAGCATAGAGGATGGTGCCATCGGTAGTGTCGGTAACAACCTCTACTACATCACCCTCTTTCATATACTCATGACCAATCACCAAGTCGTTGGCAATAGGAATCTGCTCAAAGGTCTCCTGGTTCATGAAGATACGTCCTGTGGGGTCCTCATAGAGATACTGGTAAGGACGACGCTCAATCACCACATCCTCCAGCTTGAAACCTACCTGGAAGGTGCGGTCGAGCACGCGACCATCGGTCACATTCTTCAACTTAGTGTTCATAACGGTGTTGCCTTTACCTGGCTTTCTGTGCTGAAAGTCGATGCAAACCCAAATGCCACCATCCATGCGGATGGCTGTACCTTTCTTAATGTCTTGTGAGTTGATCATATAAAAACTAATTATTGTTGTTTTTGTGAATAATTCATGAGAAAAATTACATTCTTCGGGTGCAAAGTTACTGATTTTTCCGAAAAAAACATAAAAGAACCAACTAAAAAGTATTGATTTCTTGGTTATTTGGAAATAATTATCTAATTTTGCAGCCCAAAAGTGTGGAAATAAATAACATAAAACATTTATAATAATGAAAAGAACATTCCAGCCCCACAACAGAAGAAGGGTGAACAAGCATGGTTTCCGCGAGAGAATGGCAACCAAGAATGGCCGTAGAGTTTTGGCTTCCCGTCGTGCAAAAGGTCGCAAGAAGTTGACCGTATCTGATGAGCATCACGGAAAGTAAGCCGTCTTGAGGGCATTGCCCTGGCGGAAGTGAATGAAAAAGCGAGGATGTGCCGAGAGGTCCATCCTCGCTTTTTTTTTTTTTAGAATAATAAACGTCAAGCCGGCCATACTGGCGCTAAGGATATTCTCTCTTCAAGGAGGTGCTTGGACAGGAATCAGCCAAAGCTCATTTGTGAATCCATTTCTTCCCTCTTTCTCTATACGCCCGAAAAAATGATTCGTTTTCTTGTAGTTATTGCTGTCCGGTAAAACTTTTGTAAGCCAAATAAATTAGGGCTGATACTTCGTGAGAAGTGTCAGCCCTTTTGGTTATCTATGTTTTTGCAAAATAAAACATAACCATGAGCAAAGATAGTCATTTTACCGGACAGCAATAATGAAGAAAGAATATATCCAGCCAGAGATAGAAGAGTTGATCATTCTTCCCTATTCTCTGATGACCATTTGCCTCCTACTTGATTGCCTTTATCCTATCCCGTGCCACCACGATGCTCACTGCTCCGATGATGAGCACAAAGCCGAGGCAGATGCGGGGGGTGAGCTGTTCGTCAAAAATCGTCACGCCAAAGAACACTGCAGTGAGAGGTTCCAAGGCACCGAGGATGGCGGTGGGGGTGGAACCGATACACTGGATGGCTCCTGTGGTGCAGAGGAGAGAGATGGCTGTGGGGAAGAGGCTCAGCGCCAACGCATTGCCCCATAACCACCATTGGGAGGGCACTTGTATGCTGCCCTCAATAAACAACACGCAGGAGAACAGAACGAGGCCGATGATGATGACCCAGAAGGTGATGGTGAGCGTTGATACCTCACGCAGACGCGTCTTATTGATGCCTACGAGATAGATGGCATAGGAGACGGATGAGGCGACGACAAAGAGGGTGCCCGTGAGGCTCAACGTGCTCCCATCCTCTGCCTTGTAGAGCAGACTGATGCCAAGCATGGCTACGGCAATGCAGAGGAAGATGAGGAGACTGAAACGCTCTTTGAAGAACACGCTCATGATGAGCGCCACAAGGATGGGATAGACAAAGAGAAGGGTGGAGGCAATGCCCGCATCCATGTAGTTGTAACTGTGGAAAAGGGTGAGCGAAGAGAGGGAGAAGAGCACGCCGAAGATGAGTGTGGGAAGGAGGTTATGACGCGCCAGACGGAAGCTCCTTCCCCTACTCTTGATCATCAATGCCAGCATGGGGATGGCAAAGAGATAACGGAAGAAAAGCACAGAGGTGGTGCTCATCCCATCGCTGTAGAGCGGCAGACAGAAAAGGGGGTTCATACCGTAGGTGATGGCGGCAATGCCCCCCAGTATATAGCCTTTAATGATGTTGCTCATCTTTTGTCGCCTTCGTTTACAGACATCCTTTCAGTTCGCTCAGTCGCATGCTGTTGCTACCTTTTATCAGAATATAATGATTGTGACGTGGATGGAGTGCAAGTGCCTCCTTCACTTCTTCCACGTTGTTGAAGGTGCGACAATCCGTAGTGGTTTTCTTAAACTCCTCGCCTACCAGCCACACCTCGCCAAAGGGATGGGCAGCTATCCTATCCACCACCTTCTGATGCTCTTCGCTACTCACCGCTCCCAGCTCCTTCATATCGCCCAGGATAGCCATCTTGGGTCCTACCTCCATGAGCTGGAAGTTGTCGAGTGCTGCAGCCATGCTCGTAGGGTTGGCATTGTAGGCATCGATGATGAGGTGGTTGTTGGCTGTCTCCTCCAGTTGAGAACGGTTGTTGGTGGGGGTATAGTCGCTCAGAGCTTGGTTGATCTGGGTCTCGCTCACACCGAAGTGGAGTCCGATGGAGATGGCTGCCAGCATGTTGAGGATATTGTAACTGCCGATGAGCTGCGTCTGTACCTCCTGCCATGTGCCTCCTTCGGTCTTCCAACTGAAATGCAGGAGTGGGGCGCAATGGTCCACCCTTCCCAATACCTTGGGCGAAGCTGCTGCCTCCGTACCATAGGTCACCTGTCTCATCCCCTCTGCCAATGCCATTAGAATCTCGTTGTCGCTGTTGACAAAGAGGAGACTCTCCTGCCGAGAACGCAGAAAGTCGTAGAGCTCACCTTTGGTCTTCACCACACCCTCAAAAGAGCCGAAGCCCTGAAGATGGGCACGTCCTACATTGGTGATGAGACCATACGAGGGCTCGACAATCTCTACCAAGGTCTTGATGTCGCCAGGATGACTGGCACCCATCTCCACCACTGCCAGCTGGTGACTCTGGTCTAACTGGAGCAGGGTCTTGGGTACACCGATGTCGTTGTTGAAATTACCCTGGGTATAGAGAATGTGGTATTTCTTCGAGAGCACGGCGGCCACCAGCTCCTTCGTGGTGGTCTTGCCGTTGGTGCCTGTGATACCTATCACGGGGATGTCAAACTGCCTGCGGTGATGACGGGCGAGTGCCTGAAGTGCCTTCAGCGTGTCGGGTACCACGATATAACGGTCGTCCTCAGCATATTCGGGCTCGTCGATGACGGCATAGGAACAGCCTTTCTCCAGAGCCATTTTGGCAAAACGGTTGCCGTTGAACGATGCGCCTTTGAGAGCGAAGAATACTGCACCCTCCGGACAGTCGCGACTGTCGGTAGTGACGAGAGGATGCTCGCTAAATGCTTGATAAAGCCTTTCTGTGTACATAATCCTTGATAATAATGCTGCAAAAGTACATAATTCTATTGAATACCATTTCTTTTTTGATTCAAAAAAAGAGAGTTGTTTCATAGAAAATATGTACATTTGCAAGAGATTCTGATTTCTCTAACTCTCCTTTCTGCAATAATACATGACAAAACCTATTGCTTATACCATCAATGCCAACGGCGTGCTCCTTGATCTTTCGGTCCCATCGGTGATGGGAATATTAAACGTCACGCCCGATTCTTTCTATGCCGGCAGTCGTAAACAGACGGAGCAGGAGATTGCCAACCGTGTGAATGCCATCATCGAAGAGGGTGGTGGAATGATTGATGTGGGTGCGTTCTCTACACGTCCCGGTGCACCTGTCGTCACCGAGGAAGAAGAGTTGCAGCGCCTGCGTTTCGGACTGCAGATTCTGCGTCGAGAGCAACCTGAGGCAGTGGTGAGTGTTGACACCTTCAGACCCACAGTGGCCAAGATGGCTGTAGAAGAATATGGGGTGGCCATCATCAACGATGTGAGTGAAGGCAATGTGAATGGGGCCTTCGGAGGTACGGAAGGTGCTGGAGCGGCACCTGAGCAATGTGATGAAGAGGGCTATCCTGCCATGTTCCGCATGGTGGCACGCCTCAAGGTACCCTATATCCTCATGTCGGTGAAACCCACTGTTGAGGAGATGCTCCTCGCCTTCAGCCGCGAGGTGCAGCAGTTGCGTGACCTCGGTGTCAACGATATCATCCTCGACCCTGGTTTCGGCTTTGGCAAGACGATACCACAGAACTACCAGTTGCTATCTCATCTCGACCGGCTGTCGGTCCTTGAGCTCCCCCTGTTGGTAGGCGTCTCACGAAAGTCGATGATATGGAAACTTCTGGAGGGTACCCCCGACACGGCACTCAACGGTACGACGGTGCTCCATGCGCTGGCTTTAGAACGAGGTGCCTCCATCCTGCGCGTCCACGACGTGAGAGAGGCTGTGGAATGTGTCAGACTCTGTGGACAACTCTAAAGAGATTCTTTATCTATCCGACATTTTGACGAATCTAATACTCAACGAATATGCTTTTTGAATTCGGTATCAAAGATATCATTGACATCCTCCTCGTGGCGCTGATGCTCTATTATCTCTACCGCCTCATGAAGGAATCGCGCTCCCTCAATGTCTTCATCGGCATCATGATGTTTGTCGTCGTGTGGCTCTTCGTGTCGCAGATTATGGAGATGCGTCTGCTGGGCTCTATCATGGACAAACTGGTGAGCGTGGGTGTGATAGGTCTGATCATCCTCTTCCAAGAAGACATCAGGAAATTTCTCTATAACATGGGTGCTCATCAGCGCATGAACAAGATATTGCGCATCTTCACCTCCGACCATGAGCGTGTGAAGAATATCGACAAGGAGTCGATCATGGCGGTGGTGCTGGCCTGTATGAGCATGAGTAAACGCAAGGAGGGAGCCCTGATAGTGATAGAAAGGATGACGCCGCTCACCGAGGTGGCCGACACTGGCGATAAAATAGATGCCAACATCAACCAGCGCCTCATAGAGAACATCTTTTTCAAAAACTCTCCTCTCCACGATGGGGCGATGATTATCTCCAACAAACGCATCCTTGCTGCCGGCTGCATCCTGCCCGTCAGTCATAGTCTCAATATCCCCAAGGAACTGGGACTCCGTCATCGTGCCGCTCTGGGAATCTCGCAACAGTGCGACGCCATCGCCATCGTTGTCTCCGAGGAGACGGGCGGCATCTCCGTGGCTATCCAAGGCAATTTCCAACTGCGCCTCTCTGCAGAAAAGTTGGAGAGCATACTCACCCAAGAGAAGGCCTTTTGATGGTGGAAATGTAGGGGCTCGAAAACTTACGAAAACCATTACGGAAGAAAATGAAAAAAAACATCAAGATGTCATCCTCATTACAATAATTTTCTATAATTTTGCAAAGTGGAAATAGCAAAACACGTTTTTTGTAGAATACAATTCTTAAAGACTAAAATATCAGAAAACAACTATGGATTTAGTACAACAAATCATTGAGCGCGCTAAGAGTAACAAGCAGCGCATCGTGCTTCCAGAAGCTACCGAAGAAAGGACGTTGAGAGCAGCCGACATGGTGCTCGCCAACGATGTAGCTAATCTTATCTTGATAGGTAACCCTCAGGAGATTCATCAGTTGGCAGCCCAGTGGGGGCTGACACATATCGACAAGGCCACCATCATCGATCCGGAGAACAACCCCAAGAGTGAAGAGTATGCTGCCCTGCTCACTGAACTGCGCAAGAGCAAGGGCATGACCATCGAGAAAGCTCGTGAGCTGGTGAAGAATCCGCTCTATCTCGGTTGTATGATTATCAAGACTGAGGAAGCTGACGGACAGATCTCCGGTGCGCTGAGCACCACAGGCGATACGCTCCGTCCTGCACTGCAGATTATCAAGTGCGCTCCTGGCATCAGCTGTGTGAGCGGTGCCATGCTGCTCATCACTCAGAAACCTGAGTATGGTGAGAATGGTATCCTGGTGATGGGCGATGTGGCTGTGACCCCCATGCCCGATGCTTCCCAGTTGGCACAGATTGCCGTATGTACAGCACAGACAGCCAAGAGTGTGGCTGGTTTTGCAGAGCCACGCGTTGCCATGCTGAGCTTCTCTACCAAAGGCAGTGCTTCGCATGAGGTAGTGGATAAGGTGGTTGAGGCTACACGTCTCGCTCATGAGCTCGACCCCGAACTCAAGGTTGACGGTGAGTTGCAAGCCGATGCTTCGCTTGTCCCCTCAGTAGGTACAAAGAAGGCACCGGGCAGCGAGATAGCGGGACATGCTAACGTGTTGGTGGTACCATGCCTCGAGGTAGGTAACATCGCCTACAAACTGGTGGAACGCCTCGGTGGAGCAGTGGCACTCGGTCCTATCCTCCAGGGTATTGCCCGTCCGGTGAACGACCTCAGCCGCGGTTGCTCTGTTGACGACATCTATAAGATGGTTGCCATCACCGCTTGTCAGGCCATGGATGCAAAGAAATAATTGATTACTTATAAAAGAAGCTATTGTTATGAAGATTTTAGTGTTAAACTGTGGCTCTTCATCCATCAAGTACGCTTTGTATGACATGGATACCAAGAAGGTGATGACCTCCGGCGGTGCTGAGCGTGTTGGTCTCGATGGAGCTTTCGTCAAGGTGAAGTTGGCCAACGGTGAGAAGAAACAAATCATGCACGATATCCCAGAGCACACCGAGGGAGTGAAGTTTATCTTCAGTCTGCTCACCGACCCAGAGATTGGCGTTATCAAAGACCTGAAGGAGATCGATGCCGTAGGTCATCGCATGGTGCATGGTGGTGAGAAGTTTAATAAGAGTGTGGTGCTCACTGATGAGGTGCTGAAGGTGTTCGAGGAGTGTAGCGACCTTGCTCCGCTCCACAACCCTGCCAACCTGAAAGGTGTGAAGGCTGTGAGCGAACTCATGCCTGACTTACCTCAGGTGGGAGTGTTCGATACGGCATTCCATCAGACCATGCCAGCCAAGGCTTATATGTATGCCATCCCCTATGAGCTGTACGAGAACTACGGTGTGCGTCGCTACGGATTCCACGGCACCAGTCACCGTTATGTGTCTGCCCGTGCCTGCGAGTTCCTCGGTGTCAACCCTGCTGAGAAGAAGGTGATCACCTGCCATATCGGTAATGGCGGTTCGGTAGCTGCTGTGGATGGTGGTAAGTGTATCGACACCTCTATGGGTCTCACTCCTCTCGAGGGTCTCATGATGGGTACCCGTTCTGGTGATATCGATGGTGGTGCAATAGCTTTCCTTCAGAAGAAGCTTGGTCTCGATGCCGATGGTATCTCCAACCTGCTCAACAAGAAGAGTGGTGTGATGGGTATCACAGGCATCTCCAGCGATATGCGTGAGATCGATGCAGCCTCTGATGCTGGCGACGAGAAAGCTATCCTTGCCCTTGACATGTATTTCTATCGCATCAAGAAATATGTGGGAGCTTATGCTGCTGCAATGGGTGGTGCCGACATCATCGTGTTCACTGCCGGTGTGGGTGAGAACCAGTCAAACATGCGTGAGGCAGTCTGCAAGGATATGGAGTGGATGGGCATCAAGTTTGATGTAGAGAAGAATAAAACCATTCACGGAGAGGAGGCTATCATCTCCACACCCGATTCTAAGGTGACCGTTGTTGTCATTCCTACCGACGAGGAACTGATGATTGCCACCGACACGATGAACCTGCTCTAAGAGGACTATATATAATAAGGTGGAGACAAGCATCCTGTGGGATGCCGGTCTCCACCTTATTTTTTCCCGTTATCACCAAAAACCATTGAAACTTTTCGCATTATTATAATAGGGAAGTGATCTGTGATTGTGGGCGAAGGTTACTATGTTATTAGCACATGAATATGTCCTAATGCACCAGGCTGTCCATCATTCCCTTTAGCTTTTCTCTCAGAAATGCCTTCAGTCCATCTCCTTCGATAATCTCGATGTTCTCAAAGAGTCCCATGACGAAGCGGCCGATGCCGAGATAGTTGCACACCTCGGTGTTGAGGAGCCAATGGTATTGACCATCGGGAGTGAGCGACGATAGCGCTGCGGGATACTCCTCTGTCAGCAGGTTGTAGGCAGTGCGGTCGAGGCGCATGCGCACAGGGAAGCGTGTCTCCCCATTAAATCCAAAGAGGTCGGTATATACCACCTTATGTTCCTTCTCATACTGCCACTCGTCGGCCAGCAGTTCCACACTCCCCATTCTCGACACCTTGAAGGTCTTGTTTTGTTTGGTTGTCGGTTCATAACACCTCACCTCGTTGTTGTTGCCGAGAAAGAGAAACGGTTCGACGATGCGGTCCGACTGTTTCTTACTGTTCGATGATGAGTAGCTGTGGATAATCACCTGTCGGTTGAGCTTGATGGCTTCGTAGAGCATCTCGATGTTATTGGCTTCCTGTTTGTGCTCAGTGACGTCGTCAAGGATGCCGAGGTCATAGTATCTGTCAAGCTTCTGCTTGAGATGTCTCACCTGTATGCTGTGGTCGTCCACCCTTTCTAACAACCGCCTCATCACCACCGCCTCATCTTCGGTGAAGTGTACTGTCCTAAGCAGACGGGTGAAGAAAGGTGAGTTGCGGTCGATGCTGTAGGAGGTGCCGTGACGTTCTACGATGAATCCGTAGTCTTTCAGAAACTCTAAGTAATAGTAGAGACTGCGCCGCGACACATCTATCCTATCGCAGAGCTGTTGCACGGTGTAGGCTTTGCCCTCGGTGAGCATGAGGAGGAGTGAGAGCTCTTTATCTAACTGACTGTGACGCATTGGTGAGGTGAACTATGGAAGGGTGAGACAATAGGAAGTGTGTCAGAAATCGAAACTCAGTTGGGTATCGCCCAGCAGTTGGAAACTCTTGCGGTGATACGGCGTGATGCCATATTGGCGAATAGCCTCACGGTGTTTCTTTGTGGGGTAGCCCTTGTTGCTCTTCCAGTCATACTGTGGATAGCTATCTGCCAACCTGTTCATCTCGTCGTCGCGATAGGTCTTGGCTAAGATGCTCGCTGCTGCTATAGAGAGATATTTGCCGTCGCCCTTCACTATCGTTGTGTAGGGCAGGTCGTGATAAGGCTTGAATCGGTTGCCGTCAACAATCACCGCCTCGGGTCTCACATTTAGCGCATCAATGGCGCGGTGCATCGCCAGGATACTTGCATTGAGGATGTTGATATGGTCTATCTCTTCGGCTGTCACCACCCCTATTGCCCAAGCCACAGCATCGTGTTCTATCTGTTCGCGCAAGAGGTAACGTCTGCGCTCGGTGAGCTGTTTTGAGTCGTTGAGCATCTCGTTGCTATAGTCGGAAGGCAGTATCACTGCGCCGGCAAAAACACTTCCTGCCAGGCATCCCCTTCCTGCTTCATCGCAGCCACACTCTACCAATCCCTCGTAAAAATGATTTGCCAACATGGGTCAAACTGTAAAGTTATGTTAATTATTAGAAATCCTTAACCAAATAAATTCGATTTTGAACAAATGGTGCACAAAAGGGTGCTTTCTTTGCAGCAACAAAAGTAACTCACACGGTCATTTTGATCACAGAAAAATTCTTTAGATATGAAAAATGAACTCACCCTTCAGCGTTCCGCCGCTTACGTTTCTGTTGGTATGATGTTTGTGAAGAGACTCTCTTCCTGTTGTCACTCCCTCATCGGTCGTCTGGCTGCTTATTACAGTAGTGTTCTGGGTCAGCAGGTCACGCTTCGTCAGACGTTTCTTCTACTCAATGCCCAGGCAGCATTCCTCTTCACGGTGTTTCCTGTTGACTGTTCCTTTGTGCTCCGTCTGCTCTGTGTGGTATGGCTTGTCTCTGCCCTGCTCAAGTGTCGTAACAGCGGACTTTAGAACATCTGGCTGACGCGTTTCACGCCTGCCACCAGGGCATCCACCTCTTCCTTGGTGTTATAGAAGGCGAAGGAGGCTCTCACCGTGCCTTGGATGCCCAGTCGGTGCATCAGTGGTTCTGCACAGTGATGACCTGTCCTCACGGCAATGCCGAGGCGGTCGAGGAGCGTCCCCATGTCTAAGTGATGGATATCGTTCACTAAGAATGATACCACAGCATCCTTCTCTTTCTGTGTTCCAAAGAGTCTGATGCCGTCAATCTCGCTCATCTTCTCCATGCAGTAGCTCGTCAGTTCACGCTCATAGGTGGTGATCTTCTCCATGCCAATGTGTTCCATATAGTCGATGGCGGTGGCGAGTCCGTGGGTGGCGACATAGTCGGGGGTACCTGCCTCAAACTTATATGGCAGCTGTGCAAAGGTGGTGTGGTCGAAACTCACACGGTCTATCATCTCCCCACCACCCTGATAGGGGGGCAGTCTGTCGAGCCATTCCTCTTTACCATAGAGCACGCCCACTCCTGTAGGCCCATACATCTTATGTCCGCTGAAGGCGTAGAAATCGCAGTCGAGTGCTGTTACATCCACCTTGAGATGAGGAGCGCTCTGGGCACCATCCACCAGTACGGGCACGCCGTGGGCATGGGCAGTCTTGATGATTTCTGCCACAGGGTTGACTGTTCCCAGCACATTACTTACATGAGCGATGCTTATCAGTTTGGTCTTTTCGGTAATCATCGTTTCCAACGCTTCCATCCTCAGTTCCCCATTGTCGTTCATCGGCAGCACCTTCACCACGATACCCTGTCGTGTGGCCTGCAGCTGCCATGGTACGATGTTAGAGTGGTGTTCCATCTCAGAGACAATCACCTCATCGCCCGCTTTCATCATGTCGTAGCAGAATGATGATGCCACGAGGTTGATGCTCTCTGTCGTGCCTCGAGTGAAGATGATCTCCTCCGTCTTACGTGCATTGATAAACTGTCTCACCCGTTCGCGTGCCGCCTCATGCAGGTCGGTAGCCTGCTGTGAGAGATAGTGAACACCACGGTGTACGTTGGCGTTGACATTGAGATATTCCTCGCGCATGGCATCGAGCACGCAGAGTGGTTTCTGTGTGGTGGCGGCATTGTCGAGGTAGATGAGTGGTCGGTTGTAAACGTTGCGTGAGAGAATGGGGAAGTCCCTTCTCACTGCAGCTATATCGATGGCGGTCATTGTTGTCTCTTTAGCGTTATTTACACAGTTTGCAGGTCTTACACTTAGTGAGTTCACCTCTGAAACGTTTCTCTACCAGGTGATGCAGACGGTCGCGCAGTGGGGCGAGTTGTATTTGATCGACCACCTCGTTGATGAAGGCAAACTCCAGCAGCAGTTTGGCCTCTTTCTTCGAGATGCCGCGCTGTTGCATGTAGAAGAGGGCTGCATCGTTGAGCTGTCCTACGGTAGAGCCGTGTGCACACTTCACGTCGTCGGCATAGATCTCCAGCATCGGCTGGGTGTACATCCTTGCTGTTTTTGTGGCACAGATGTTCTGGTTGCGTTCTTCCGAGATGGTCTTCTGTGCATCCTTGCGAACGAGCACCCTACCTGCAAAGGCGCCTGTAGCCTCTTCGTCAAGAACATATTTATAGAGTTCCTTACTCGTGCAGTGACCTACAGCATGGTCTATCAGCGTGTTGTTGTCAACATGTTGTTTCTTGTCTGCTATCACGCATCCCGATAGCTGACACTCACCGCCTTCACCTTTTAACACGAGGTCGGTGCGGTTGCGTGTCACCCCATTGTGCAGGGTGATGATGTTATGGTTCACGCGGCTGTTAGCCTGTTGTTCGATGAAGAGGTTGCTCACCCTGGTGTTCTTCTCGTGCGTCTCTTCCAGACAGTAGAGGTCGAGTGCAGCATTGTCGCCCACAAAGGCTTCTATCACCTGTGTGGTGAGGAATTTGTTGTCGTCGGTGGCATGGTCGCAGAAGAGCAGTTTGATGGCTGCTCCCTCTTCCACGACGATCAGCACTCGTCGGTTGACCATCAGGTCGAAGTCAGCCCTAAGGATATTGATGAGTTGCACGGGGCGTTCCACCTGCACTCCCTTGGGCACATAGACCATCAGTCCATCCTGAGCCAGCATGGTGTTGAAGGCGGTGATAGCGTCCTCTTCCGTCTGTGCCAGTCGGCCGTAGTATCGTTCCACTATCTCAGGATGTGTTTTGGCAAAGTCTGCCAGCGAGTCCACCACCACTCCTTCGGGAAGGGTGGATTTGGGTAGAAAATCTTTGTGGAAGATATCGTTGATGATGAAATAGAGTGAGGTGCTGAGGTTAGGCACGTCACATTTGAACACATCATAGGGATTGCATGGGATGTTCAGTCGTTTGATATTTACTCCATAGTCAGGAGCAAAGAGAGGAGCGATATCGGTGTATTTATATCGTTCTATCTTTCTTGTGGGGAAGCCCAGGCGTTTGAAATGCTCGAAAGCAGTGTCACGCAGCGCGTTCATCGCAGGTACGCTGTGTTCGCTTATGAGGTCGCGATACTGCTCATAGAGTTCGATATACTGTTGTTCAATCATTCTTCTACCTCCGCTTTTATCCAGTCGTAACCACGTTCCTGTATCTCTCTTGCCAGTTCGGGTCCTGCCGTCTTCACTATCCGTCCCTTATAGAGCACATGCACCACATCAGGTTTGATCATGTCGAGCAGTCGGTCGTAGTGGGTGATGACGATGCAGCTTGTCTCGGGCGTGCGCAGTTTGTTCACTCCCTCTGCCACGATGCGCATGGCATCCACATCCAGTCCTGAGTCGGTCTCATCGAGGATAGAGAGTTTTGGTTCGAGCATAGCCATCTGGAAGATCTCGTTGCGTTTCTTCTCTCCGCCGCTGAATCCTTCGTTCACAGAGCGGTTGGCCAGTTTAGCATCGAGCTCCACCACCTTCCTCTTCTCGCGCATCAGCTTGAGGAACTCGGCGGCATTCATAGGCTCCAGACCCTGGTATTTTCGTTTCTCGTTGATGGCAGCCCTCATGAAGTTGGTCATTGAGACACCGGGAATCTCCACGGGATATTGAAATGAGAGAAACAGTCCCTCGTGTGCTCTGTCTTCGGGCTTCATCTCCAGGAGGTTCTTCCCATTGAAATAAGCCTCACCGCCAGTGACCTCATAGAGGGGACTGCCCACCAGCACAGCGCTGAGGGTAGATTTTCCCGAACCGTTGGGTCCCATGATGGCGTGGGTCTCGCCGTCTCTGATGGTGAGATTGATGCCTCTCAATATCTCTTTCTCGCCGATGCGGGCGTGCAAATCTTTTACTTCAAGCATGGTCTATTGTCCTTATATGTGATTAGTCATTTTTCTTTGTTCTCCTTCTCCGGGAACAGGTATCATCCCACCGTTCCCTCTAAAGAGACGCTGAGCAGTTTCTGTGCCTCCACGGCAAACTCCATAGGGAGCTTATTGAGCACCTCTTTGGCATAGCCGTTGACGATGAGTCCCACCGCCTGTTCTGTGGGGATGCCCCTTTGGTTGCAGTAGAAGAGCTGGTCTTCACTTATCTTACTCGTTGTAGCCTCATGTTCCACCACAGCCGTATCGTTGTGGATATCCATATAGGGGAAGGTGTGGGCACCGCACTCACTGCCGAGTAGCAGCGAGTCGCACGAGCTGTAGTTGCGGGCATTGTCGGCCTTGGCAGTGGCGCGCACCAGTCCACGGTAGGAGTTCTGACTCTTTCCTGCCGAGATACCTTTTGAGATGATGGTGCTCTTCGTGTTTTTGCCCATGTGTATCATCTTCGTTCCTGTGTCTGCCTGTTGGTGGTGGTTGGTCACCGCCACGCTGTAGAACTCTGCCTGCGAGTTGTCGCCACGCAACACACACGAGGGATATTTCCATGTGATGGCCGACCCTGTCTCCACCTGTGTCCAGGATAGTTTACTGTCGTTGCCGCGCAGTTCGCCGCGTTTCGTCACCAGATTGAGCACACCGCCTCTACCTTCCTCATCGCCGGGATACCAGTTCTGTACGGTGGAGTATTTCACTTCAGCCCTGTTCATCACCACAATCTCCACGATGGCAGCATGTAGCTGGTTCTCGTCTCTCATGGGTGCTGTACATCCCTCAAGATAACTCACGTAGCTGTCGTCGTCGGCGATGATGAGTGTGCGTTCAAATTGTCCTGTGTTACGCGCATTGATACGGAAATATGAGCTCAGTTCCATGGGGCAGCGCACACCTTTGGGGATATATACAAAGGAGCCATCGCTGAACACTGCGCTATTGAGGGCTGCAAAGAAGTTGTCACGATAGGGTACTACCGAACCGAGGTAGGTCTGTATCAGTTCGGGATGCTGTTTGATAGCATCGCCAATGGAGCAGAAGATGATACCTTTCTCTGCCAGTTTCTCCTTGAACGTGGTCTTCACTGAGACGGAGTCCATGATAGCATCCACAGCCACACCGCTCAGTGCCAGTCGTTCTTCTAAGGGGATACCCAATTTGTCGAAGGTCTTCATCAGCTCGGGGTCAATCTCCTTGTTGCCCTCTTTAGCCTTCTTCGCCATAGGGTCAGCATAATAGGAGATATCCTGATAGTTGATAGGTGGCATTTGCAGGTGGCCCCAGTCGGGTTGTTTCATGGTGAGCCAGTGGCGGAAGGCCTTCAGACGGAAGTCGAGCATCCACTCTGGTTCGTCCTTTTTCTTAGAGATGAGTCGCACCACCTCTTCGTTCAGTCCGCGGGCTATCACCTCGGTCTGCACATCAGTGGTGAAGCCAAATTCGTATTTCTGTTCAGCCACTTGTCTGACAATCTCGTTAGGCCTACTTTCGTTACTTTCGTTCATGTTTCGATATGAAGGGGTCATTATGGCTGCAAAATTACTAAATTCAGTGTGTTCACACAACTATTAGCACAAGATATTTTGTTTTGCTGTAGCCACTTCGTGAAAAGAAAGTCCCCTGCTCCCGTGGGGGGCAGGGGACTTAGTCATTTATCGTTGCTGCAGAAGCAGCTTGATAGTCTTATTGGGAATGGTTATTATTTCACCACGACCTTCTTGCCGTTGATGATATAAACACCCTTCTTCAGGTTCTTGGCATCGCTGTTGACGCGCATACCGTTGATGTTCCAAACCTTGCCCTTCATCAGCTCCTCAGCGTTGGTCACGTTCTTGATGCCAACAGTCTGCATATCGATGTAGTTCAAGGGGAGGATACAAGTGCCGAAGCCCTCGCCGAGATCCATCAGGATACCCACTACGCGGAAGTCAGTGTTCTGGTCGGGAGTGAATGGCATCATCTCTTCATCGTAGAATGTACCGAACATGTCATAAACACCAAGGGTGTCCTCGCCATTAACGATAGACATATCGTATTCTTTCTGATAGAAGCGAACATTGTCGAAGGCAACGAGACACATGCTGTAGCGAACAACCTTCTCCTGAGCCTCGGGGATGGTGTGAGGGTGGTAGGTGTCACGTCAACATTCTCCGTCTTCTCGATGGTAGAGAGCTGGGTGCTGTCGTTCAGAGAGAGTGCCAGTGTACCTTCGCTGTTGGTGAGGTTTGCATAGAGTGTACCGTCGAACTGTACGCTGTCGCCCTCAATGCCCATAGCAGTGAGCAGGTCAGTAGCTTCGGGATCGAGGCTCAACAAGCCGCCACGACCGCCATTCAGCTTCACGGCACCTGTCTCATCCTCGATGTAGCTCTCAGTACCCATGTGGCCTGTGGTGTAAACGGTCACCTTAGCGTTCTTCAGTGTCACCTTCACGTCGGTGCCATCGGCAATGTCCTTCAGGGCAGCGAGGTTCTCCACTGCTATAGCGGGAACTATGGTAGCCTCATAAGCACCCCATGGTCTGAACTCAAGGTCGCCGAGGTAAGAGGCGAGGTAACCATTGACGCTCTTGAAGGTATCAAACTTAGGCATCTCCCATCCGAAGATGTAGTATTGGTCGAAGAAGGCGATGGTGTCTTTCTCTGTAGCGAGTTTATAGGTAGGCTCATCCCACCAATCCTCTGGCTCTATTGTCACAAACTTCATGTTCTCCAACTTGATATACTTAGCGAGATAGTTGGATGGATTCTTCACCAGTTTGTCGATGGTCACAGCGGCAGCTTCCACCACGCTGTCCTTCTCCAAGGCAGTCACCTTAGAGGTGCCAGTGTTCTCAGAGAGCCCTAACTGATAGCCGAGGTCGGGGTCATAGCTTACAATGGCGTTGAGCGTACCGCAGAGGGCCGCGTTCTGTCCTACCATCTCAAGGTTAGAGAGGTTCATGTCTAAGGTGATAGCACCCTTCTTGTCCTCCATGAAGGAGTACATCACACCAGCCTTGCCGCCATAGAGTGTCACAACGGCAGTGTCGAGCTTCACAGCCACCTCGGTGTTGAAAGGCATAGCCTTCACATCAGCCAGGTCGGTAGCCTGAGGCACATAGGTAGTGGTGTTCTCGTCAGCATCTTCAAGTGTAGCAGTAATCTTTTCGATGCGCACCTGAGAGTTGACGCGGAGCACAAGGTTGGTAGAGTTTCCGCTCCATTTGCTCTCGGCTGCAACCTCGCCATTGAGGGTGTTAGAGTTTTCTGTCCACCTGCTTTGGCCGATGTTCACTGAGGTGAGGGCCTTGCCTTCGGGAGCGGAAATCATCACGCTACCGCCATAGACACGCAACTGAGGAACAACTGTACTATCTTTCTTGGTGTTCCATACGCGGTTGGGAGTATCGGCTGTACTACGGTTCACGCTGATGGTCAGCTTGTTATCATCTACGATAAACTCTTTCTCTATTGTGATATCGCCATCGGTAGAGTTTCCTGCTGATACTTTGAGTGTGGTAGAGTCGTTGAAGTTGTAGATCACCTCTTCTACAGGAATAACCTCATAATTCACGTCCTTCAGTGAAAGCCAGTGAACATTGCTACCCTCAGCCAAGTCAATGCTTACATTCAGTTGGCCATCGGCATTAGCCCTACCAATAGCTGAGAAGTGCTTATGATACCGTTTGCTTTCGCCTATCTTCTCACCTTGGGCAATGTCAACGGGGGTGCCTTCACCCACCTTCAGCATGATTTTTTCTGCTACAGGTGTATCGTTGGTTGTCGTCTCTACGCGTGCCCAGACGTTTACCTGGTACTTTGCATTGGCTGTAAGACGCTCTAATGTTGCAGTGAGGGTACGTGCGCTCAAGTCGCTTCCTGCGTTGAATGCCTCAATGAAAGGAACTTTGAACTCAGAACCATCGCTCTCGCCCTCCGCAGACCAATTGTTGATATAAGCGCTTTCATTCCAGCTATCCTTTGAGAAGTTCCAAGCAGAGGTCATCAGATCGCCCACGATGCCAGAGTTGGAATGCCATCCGCTCACGCTGAAGTTGAAGGTGCTCTTGGAGTTCTTTGCCTCAGCTGTGGTGAGGGTCTGTGCCTGATAGCCGTCGGCAAGCTTCTTCAGCTCGGTGTTGTAAGCCTCAATAGCTTCGGCAGTAGCAAAGTTGTTGAGTTTGAGGAAAGCCTCGGCAGCAACGATGGTGCTCTTGGCAATCTCGTAAGCCTCGATGCTCTCCTTGGCAGTAGCGATGGCAGCAACCAAAGCGTTGTAGTTGGCCACGCTCTTCTCTGTCTCCAAGGCAGCCTTGGCAGTGGCCAGTGTCTCTTCGATGCGCTTCTCCATGTAGCCTTCGGGAACGGTAGCCAAGAGGGCTGTCACGTCGGCATCACTCAACTCGGTGAGCTGAGTGAGCACCACATTGTTGATAAGTACCCAACGGCCACCTACAAATGAAGGGATGTTCACTCTCAGTGTCAGCTGCTCGTCCTTACCTACATAGGTGTAGAGCTCATTCATATACTTACCTTCGTTGAACTTAGCCACAGCCTCACCTGTGTTGTTGGGGTTGTTGCCACCAGTCTGTCCGCTATACCATGAAGCCAGGGGAACAGCCGAAGCGTTGGCCTCGAAGGTAGCAACTACGGGCTCATAACCCGCATCGCCCATGGTAGTACATTTGTCGTTCTCTGTGGTACGCTCAAAGCCGCTGATTTTCACGCGATAGAGACCAGAGGGAACGGTGATGGTCTGGTGGAAAGAACCTGTTGCCTGATAGAACTCGGCAAAGCCGTTTCCGTAAGCAGGCTGACCATTCTGACTGCGTACCTCTTTCCAGGTCCATGTGCCTTTGCTGCCTGTAAAGGTAGCAGTGGGCACACTCTCGGTCATGTCCTTGTTGATAAATCTCTTGCTTACCTGCTCCAGGAACTCTTCGGCACCAAAGGTGAAGCCACAGGAGTCGATGATGTTCTTGTAGGTCTCTCCTGTCTGAGCCTTGAGCATGCTCTTATACTCATCGGCCGTCAGGAATTTCCAAACTATAGCGTCATTGGCGTTGTCCTTTAACTCAATGTCTAATGAACCATCGCCATGACCGAGGAACTTGCCTTCAGCGCCATAGCGGATGGTGTAGCCACCATCGGCGGCTGTGAGCGTCCATCCCGTACTGTTTGACGTGTTGTCGGTATATACAAAATTATCATCTGTTTTAAACAAACGCAGATTGTTGTCTTTAAAGGTGATGGTACCCTCCGTAGCGTTCCAAGTGAGCCAAATACCGCAGACCTTGTTGGTCACGGCTTTGGTACCCCAGGCACTTCCACGAGAAAGATACGACTTTGTGGCGGTGTCATACAGATAGTAATCACCGTCTGCTACTTGTGCCATGGCGGTTGAGGTGCCAAGGAGCGCCCAAGCAGCAAGCATGAGTAATTTTTTCTTCATGTGTTACAAAATTAGTTATTATTATTAGTTAGCAAAAAGTTGTCGTCTTATAGAGGTTCTTCGTGTCCTTACTTACTATCTTACTATTTGGCCAAAAGTACACAATTATTCGTAATCTTTTGTCTCCCCGCCACCCATTTGTTCGATTTTTAACCAAGATTAACGCTTTGGTGGAAGTCCATAAGTAACGCAAGGGCAACCTGGGAATCATCGGAACCCGTAGGCCACGCCCTAAAAGGGCAACCTGGGCTATGAGCAGGTTGCCCTTTCAGGGCGTGATGTTACCATCTTCCCTTTGGGGACTTTATTTGATGATGATCTTCTCGACGGTCTCCTTACTACCTTGACTGATGCGGAGCAGATAGATGCCTGCCGACAGACTGCGGAGGTTCATGCCCGTGGCTGTTGCACGTCCCACCACCTTACCGTTGCTGTCGTAGAGCACGGCATTGGCATTGCCACTGATGGTGAGCTCCCTGCTGTCGTCATCCCATTGCCAGGTGGAAGGTTCACCCGCCTCCATCGCTGTGATGGCTGAGGGAAGGACGTCGGCGGCAGCAGTAATGTCGGACACGCGACCATCCTTATAGAACGCCCTTACACTGTAAGTAACATTCTCCACAGGCTGCTCATCGATGAAGAAAGGATGGGCAGCATAGACGGCATTGTCGTTGAGCTGCTCTCCGTTGCGATAGACATTATATCCGAGCAACTCTTTCTCCAACTGTTGGTCAGTATTCGTCCATCCCTGGCTGCTGACATGTGCACGGATAGGCCAGATGCACTTGGCGAGATACTTGTCCTCAGCTCCAGCGAAGACATCGGAGAGGCGATGCCAGGTGACTCCCTCGTCCTCAGAATAGAGGTCGGTGGCCCCTGGCACAAAATCCTCTGACGCAGAGTAGTAAACAGGTGTCTGGGCGACGTCATAATCGAAGATACGCACGGCGATCCTATAGCTCTTGTCGGCTTCTATCTTCACGGGTTGGCTCAGGGTGACCGTAGAGGGGCTGGGATCGTTGAAGATATTGGTAAACTGCTCCTTTGACACCTCTTTGCCGTTGGCATAGATGATGGCCTCAGCCATTGTTGACTGGTCGGTAGTGATATCTGGATTGTCGAAGATGAACGCACTCACAGCGGTGATATATTCGCCCACATGATCGATCATATCCTCGTACTTCAGATCAACGGCAGTGATGAGGGGTACACCCTCGCTACCGATACAGTAGTTGCAGAGTACGCTGGTGTTACCCAGGCGTGAGAGCTCATAGGCCTTCAGTGAGTTCTGCCACATCACCTTCACCTTGCCATCGTTGGTCTTCACAGCTTTCACCTCAGCAGGAGCAGCACCCTCATATTTATTGTTGAGACAGATACAGTCGATGTTCCATTTCAGGGTTGCATTACCTTCGCCGTGGGCTCTGAAGCGCAGTTGGAAGGGTTTGCCGCTGAGGTCGCCGTCGATGTCTGCCTTTACGAGGCGCCAGCTGTAGGGAGCGATATCGCCAGCACAGATAGACTTCACTGTGGTCCAGTGCTCACCGTCGGTAGAATAGTCAACGTAGAGATAGTCGGTGGATAGGTTCTGGTTAGCTGTGTTCACCAACTGATAAGCTGTGTAGAAGCTGACAAAGAGGTCCTCGCCCTTGTCTGTTGTGATAAATGGACTGTATAATGCACTCTCCCATGGGGTGTTGCCGATAGAGATTGTGCACATATAGGGTGAGGAGTTCTCATAGTTGTTGGCATCGAGCGACCATTTGATGACGCTCGCATCGTCACCACAGAGGCGTTTGGCTGTCCAGTAGTCGTAGTATGCTACGGGGTTGCCGTTGCCATCGAGGAACGACTCATCGAAGTTGTCAAAGAGAGGCAGGTCGTTCTTTTCTGAGAGATAGGCGAGGTGAACAGTAGAAACGGCAGTGTTGATCTCCTTACCATCTTTCATGGCAATGGCCTCCACATAGGCAGAACGACTGCCGTTGCTGCACTCCACCTTACTGCGATATACACCGTTTACACCCTCTTCAGGCGCCACGGTAGCTTTGAGCTGTCCGTCGATATACACCTTGTAGGCACCTATGGTCACTCCTGCAGGCAGGTTCTTGCAGGCTTCCCATTTCACTGTCACGCTATTGTAACTGCTGAAGAAGAAATCGGTCACTTCAGGCGCATTGATGATGGTTGCCTTTGTATCGGAGAGGGTGAGCACCCATCCTCCTATCTTGTCGTCATTGCCCACCACCACCTTGCCATCTGATGACACAGCACTCACCTTACTGCTCGTCAGTGAGGGAAGTCCGGTGATGTTGACGTTGAGTGCGCTGAGATAATAATCGATGTTAGCGATGGTGTTGTTGGTCTTGTCATAGAAATAGAGGGCATCAGTGTAGTCGGTATTATAACTGATGGTGCAGTAGCAGTCGCCCTCGTTGGTCACGGCAAGACCCTTACACTGGTAGATATTTTCAGCGTTGGGGAGTTGCAGTTGTTCCATCTTGCCTGTAGTAGTGTCGTAGAGTGCCAGTGAAGATACTGCTCCCCATCCGTTGCCATGAATGAGGATATAACGTCCGTTGGCGCTCACGGCGTCAGCCTCGCTGTCGCTGTAAGGCTCGTTGTTGATGCTGAGTGCCTTGACATCGGTGGTCGAGGTCCATAGTATAGGGTAGGTGCTGTTCTCTTTTGTTCCCTCGCCCACGATCACCTTACCGTCGGCAGAGATTGCCTTTGTCGTTGCTCGTTTAAAGCCTTCGGGCAAGGGGAGGTCTTGATACTTATAGGTGTCGCTGAGAGCCTCATAGGTCCAGATGCAGGGGATGATCTTCAGCCACCATGCCTGGATATATCCAGCCACGATGCCTCCGTCTTCGCTTCCTCCCACGGCATAGCTTCCGTCCGACTCATCACCCAGTTCATCTATGGTGTGAAGTCCCATGCCGAGGTTATAAGTCTTTTCGTTTCTCCATACGGCTGCTGACACAGCGGGGAGATAAGTGATGATAGGGTCGTAGTCGGCGTAGGCTGTCCTCTTCTTTACAGGAGCCTTAGTCATGCCGCCCGTAGGTGGAGCAAACTCTCCCTCTTCATAGGCGATGAGCATGTCCTTGTCTTTCATCGCTCCTATGATGATACCTGTGTTGGTCACGGTGGCAAACTTTCCCGACTGGTCGTAGTCGTTCTCGTCGAAATAGGTGGGCCAGCCGATGGTACCTGTTGATACCTCATATCTGAAGCTCGTGAAATGGTTGAGATTCTCGTAGCCTTTCTCATTGCCTACGACGTATGCACCATTGTGTGATACGCCATTGGGTGCCACAATGCTCCAGCTACGGAAACTGCCCTGGGCTTTCGATTCGCACCAGCCGCCTATGAGCAGCAGTGCCATCAGTAATGTCTTGAGATTTTGCATCTTTATCTGTTATTAAATGGATATTCTATTCGTGACTCTATCCTTGTTCGTGGTAGAGCTTACTCAGTGGTCTTTTTCGGTTGCAAAAGTAATGAATAGTTGTGACATTAGCAAATAGAATGTGTTATATTAGCTTTTAAGGAGAGAACTACTATGTGTCACATTGTTGGATAATCGATGGAGAATGTACCCTGGGCGTTGTCCTGGGCTGATCGCAGGTTGCTTGGAACATATAACATATTGTTAGCAAGGGAGCCTCAATGATGACACTTTGCTTTTTCATTTCTCCCTACTTTTTCCAGCAAAATAGAAGAAAAAAGGCACTTTTTGACTGGTTTTTGCCTTAAAAATGGAGCTGATTTTTCATCTTTGAGAAGGCAATTTTTTGTCATTTTTCAGCAAAAATCTTTACAGCAGAAAAGTTGCTGCAAAAAGTGTGCCAAACTACCCTCCGTTCAAAACCGTTCAAAAAATGAGCGAAAAACCCCCGTTTC
>JAHAZN010000003.1 GCA_018385335.1 Prevotella sp. | reverse complement strand
ATATTGTTGTTTGCTATTTAGTAATTCATTAAATTTGCAATGTCTCCTTTTGAAGGGGAAAGAATTAACATGATTAACCAATTAAAAAAAGAACGACTATGAGAAGTATCACAACGTTTGATTTGCAGTATGCACACAGATTCTATGGTTTCCAGGGTGAAGCACAGTATTTGCATGGCCATACGGGAGTGTTGACTATTGAGGTGGAGGACACTGTCAATGAGGGAGTGAACATGGTTTATCCATGTAATGAGATTCAGAAGGTAGCATGGGATGTGCTGAAGAATTTTGACCATGCGCTGATTCTGCGTGAGGATGATCCTCTGCTGCCTGCTATCCTGGATGTTTATGAGAAGCAAGGTATCAAGAATGGTCACCGTCAGAATACGATGAAGGGAGCCGCTTTCGAAACAGCCTTGGCTAAGGCATATCCCGATGCACGTCTTGTGGTGACCAAAGAGACCATGACCGTAGAGGGAATGATAAAGATTGTCTATGACCTGCTGAAAGATAAGTTGAATATTGCCAAACTCACATTTACCAGTGGAGTGAATGCAGCATCTCAGGAGTATGCTGATAGAAAGCAGATTGACAGATGTCCACTCTGTGGCATTGCCCTCGATGAAAATGGAGTGTGTCCCAAGTGCGGATACAGGAAAAGATAATCAGATGTTGCAATCTGTTAGTAAAAGCATGATAACAGATTAAAATATTCATAGAAAAGGGAGTGATTTTAAATTTATTGTTGTAATTTTGCGGCTGAATAATCAAAAGCATTTTATGGTTCACAATATCTTTAAAGGTTTGGGCATCGCCCTTATCACTCCCTTTTGTAAAGATGGCAGTGTGGATGAGCAGGCTTTGGTGAAGCTCATTACCTACCAGCTTGACAATGGTGCCGATTTTCTCTGTATCCTTGCCACAACGGGAGAAACGCCAAGTTTGAGCGTAGAGGAGAAGGCTCGAATCAAACAACTGGTAGTTCAGACCGTCAACCACCGTGTGCCCATTCTCATGGGATGTGGAGGTAATAATACTGCGGCAGTGGTGGAAGAACTGAAGACAGGAGATTTTCAGGGCATTGATGGTGTCTTGAGTGTCTGTCCTTATTATAACAAACCATCTCAGGAAGGACTCTACCAGCATTTCAAGGCTATCGCTGCAGCAACATCGCTCCCTGTGGTATTATATAATGTGCCGGGAAGAACAGGTGTTAACCTTAAGGCTGAGACAACGGTGAGGCTTGCACGCGACTGCAAGAATATTGTGGCTATCAAGGAAGCCAGTGGTAGTCTGGAGCAAGTGGATGAAATCATAAAGAACAAACCCGATGACTTTGACGTGATTAGCGGTGATGATGCGCTCACATTCCCCATGATCTCCTGTGGAGCAGTGGGTGTGATTAGCGTGATAGGAAATGCGCTACCGAGAGAGTTTTCAAAGATGATAAGATTGGAGTTTAAGGGAGAATATGAGGGAGCCAGAAAGATTCATCATAAGTTTACCGACCTCTTTAGTCTGCTCTTTATTGATGGTAACCCCGCTGGTGTGAAGGCCATGCTCCATGAGATGGGAATGATAGAGAATGTGCTCCGTCTGCCCCTCGTGCCCACGCGCATCTCCACTTTGCAGAAGATGAGTGAGATAATGAAATCCCTTTCTATCGGAAGTTAGGCGATAGAGGAGATATAGGGACAAAAAGAAAGTAGGAAGCGATGAAATCGACTTCCTACTTTTTATTTGTTTGGAATAAATTTTGTTTGTTGTGAACTCTTAAGCCTCTGCGTTAGGAATTACAGATACTACGCTCTTGTCGCGGCGGCCCTTCTTGAAGTTAACCACACCGTCAACGAGTGCATACAAAGTATCGTCCTTACCAATACCTACGTTCAAGCCGGGGTTGTGCTTTGTGCCACGCTGACGAACAATGATATTGCCAGCAATAACTTTCTGACCACCCCAAATCTTAACACCAAGTCTTTGTGAAGCTGATTCACGGCCGTTCTTAGAAC
Organism: Prevotella sp.; assembly: GCA_018385335.1. Lineage (GTDB taxonomy): Bacteria > Bacteroidota > Bacteroidia > Bacteroidales > Bacteroidaceae > Prevotella. Next base: position 10,249 of record JAHAZN010000003.1, on the reverse strand, counting down.
TACCAACACCTTTTTTATGTGCCATTTCTAATTTCCTCCTGAATTAAGCGATTACTTGTTTGATTAAAATCTCGGTGAACTGAGCACGATGACCATTCTTCTTGCGATAGTCCTTTCTGCGCTTCATCTTGAAAACGATGACCTTGTCACCCTTTACAAGTGGGCTCACCACTTCACACACTACTTTTGCACCGTTTACGGTAGGTGCACCAACCTCCACTGCGCCGTCTTTGTCAACGAGCAGCACCTTCTCAAACTCAACAGCCTGACCTGACTCAACATCTTTGATGTGGTGAACAAAGAGCTTCTTGCCCTGTTCTGCCTTGAACTGTTGACCGTTAATTTCTACGATTGCGTACATTTTTTATAATTAAAACGGGTTTTTCCGCAAGGCGGACATGCTTCATGCCGTCACTTTCTTGAGCCTCCACGGACTAAATTGGCTGCAAAGGTAACGCTTTTTTGCCAAAAGAATGGATAAATAGTTGGGTTATATGTGGTTTGTTAGCGTTTTTTAACAAGGCAGGAGCTGCATTATCACTTTCTCCATCATCATGGAGCCCTCTGCTAGACTGATATGGTGATAGTTTAAGTAAGTGTGCCATGGATGGAGGATGTCCTTGGTAAAGGCATTGCGATAGTCGTCAGAGGTAGGCAGGTTGGGGTGTTTCTGTCTGAGGTAGGTTGCCAACAGGTGTGCTGCCTCTTCAATCTCATGACACTGCCATGCGCAGAATGCGTAGGACAAAAGCTCGTCTTTCTTCAGTGGAGAGTCGGATTGTTGCAACTGTCTGTAGATGAGCAGTGCCTCTTTCTCCTGTCCGAGGTAGAGTTGTGCCCAGGCAAGTTCTTTCATGATCTCTCTTTGGTTGGGGTAGAGATAGTTGAACTTATGGAGCGTGGCGATGGCATCTTTCGGATGGCCACTGAGAGATGTGCATATGGCATGGAGCAAGGTATATTCTTCCTTATTGGGACATTGCTCCATAAGGCGCTGATAGATATCGATAGCTTGCTCGTAATAGCCTGTCTCCTTAAGGTGGGCACCCAATACGGCGAGGGTGCGCTCGTCATTGGGATGAAGACGTAGAGCCTCGTTGAGCCAGTTGATAGCGTACTGACCATCGAGGTCGGCAGGGAGTTGCTCTGCGCTGATATTGGTGAGTGCATAGCCCATGAGGAACAGGCCGGTGAAGTTGGGGTTTGACCTATCCTGGCCCTTCAGTATTCTGGCGGCATCAACATAACGCTGTCGCTTCATCAAGGTCTTGGCCACCGTGATAGCCTCGCTCGCCATCCATGTCGAGAAGAGTGATTCGTTGCAGAAGAAGAGATAGCGTGGTGGTATGTAGCTACCTTCGCTTGCTCTATTGCTGAAGGGCTGGCAGAACAGATGGTGATGGTTGTAGAGGCTAAGGAAACGATAGAGATCCTGGAGATAATATCGGCGGCGGTAGGCCGTGGTATCATAGTCCTGGACCAGTGGACCTCTTGCGTCGCTGAAATTAGGGTCGCTGAGAATATTCTTGACGGCAGGGGGCATGTTGATAAAAGACTGCTGGAGAACCAATACCAATGAGTATTTGTCGCCATTGCAAAAGGCTCCATTGTTGAATACATATTTCATGAGACGAATGAGCGTCGCATCGAGGTGAAGAGCTTGTACTTCTGGGTGGTATATGCTAAATGGTACAAACCAGTTGATCACATGTTCAAAGAAGGGGAATTGCTTCATCTTGGAGAATCCGTCAAAGTAGATATCTACACCTGAATGTTGCATCTCCTGCATCTTGTTGAAACTCTCTTCCACCTGCTGCATGGCTTCTTCTTCATCTTCTGTATGGAGAATGTCGTCAATCTGTTCATCATTGTCTGGCCTATAAGTGCTGTCAAGATCTTTCGTCCATTTCTTTTGTTTCATCAGCTGTGGTATGATCTCTTTGTTGATCGTTTGGCCATCCTGCCCTGCCATGGCGCAGTTGATGAGCTGGAGCTGCAGTTGTAACAGGTCGCTGCGGAACGACTTGCGTTCTACCATTTCTTTATAATGAGCTGTCAGTTCGGGGTAGAGTGATGCTAACTCATCTTGGAGCATGAATATCCAGCCTACGAGTGCCCTTTGACGTGTGTCCTCATCGGAGTGCTCCTCATACACTTTAGAGAGCGTGATCAGTTTGTTGGCATCGAAGATATTGGTGCCGCTCAAGGTGATGGCAGTGATAAACAGCTGCTGGTCGGTGGCATCGATAGTCGGTGAGGTGAGGAGCGAGAGTATGGTAGTAGTCATGCCATCCGACCATTGAGGAGAGAGGAGCAGGTAGTTGAAGATATCGGTGCGCAGCTGGTGGTGCTGGGCATAGAGCTCTATCTGGCGTTGCTCGCGACGAGATTCGTTTTCAAGGGCCACCATTGTCTCATCTACCATGATTTCTTCCAACTGTTTGCTAAGAAGAGAGATGTCCCAGTCGCGTCCTTTCTGATTAATCTTTTGGTTGAGTCGCATAAACAGAGGTTCATGTGTCAGAGAGTAGCGTAGTGAGAGGTCGCCACTTAACCGGTGGAGGCGTTGCATGAGTTGGAGAGCCACCTGCTGCATATATGGGTCTTGATAGCCCTTCTGCCAATAATCTACCATGAGTAGATACTCCTTCTCTATGGCTTCCGTCTCCTCGTTGCCACTCAACTCGGGATGAGCGATACAGAACGAGGAAAGAAGATTTATAGCACGACAAAGCTGTTGCTCTTTAAGGGCATTATAAACCTTTTCTATTGTTTCGGGCTGTTTCATTCTTTTTCCAGATATTTGCTTTGTTTATGTCTTTCTCTCTCAGAGAGTCAAGATGGAAGAATGGATAATTATTGTCGATGCTGTCAGCCTGACTGGGACGAATCATGCAATAAGATTCGATGAGAGGCAGATAATGTCTTACACCAAATCTCTTAATGGAGTCGATAGCCATGTTATATGCTGTGGCAAACTGTTTGAGCAACTGTGTCTGTGCTCCCTCTTGCATATTTGGCTGTATGGCGATGACCCCTAACCTGTCGTCTTGCTTGCGTGTGTCGTAGAGCAAAGGGTGTTTGTGCAGACGGGCTACGGTGGCCTGAGGCTCGGGAAGCCACATCGCATCCATCTCGTTGTTGAGCAGCATGAGAAGGCGCAGTGAAATGTCGTTAATCTGCACTTTATAGACGCGGTCTTCCTTGAGCTTTACGCTGTCTGTGACAATGTCGGAGAGGAGAGCGGTGGCGGAGAAACGAGTCATTGCAATCATCTTGTCGTCTAACTGCTTTAATGTATTGATTCGGGAACTCCTATTGGAGATGAGTTGCCAGTGGGCAGAGGTGGCGGCATAGGGGATAAGCCGGTAACCATCGTCTGCTAACTTCTGGAGACGTATGATGTCGGTGAAGCCCATCTTCACGCTACCCCCCATGAGCGCTGTGTCGAGGTCCATCTGAGAATTAAAAGGACACAAGATCACATCAAGCTCCTGATGTTTGAAAAGCTCTGCTTGAAGGGCAATATAAACAGGGAGGCAATCGATGGTGGGCAATACGCCGATAGTCAGTGTCTTGCTTGTTGGTGTCTGATCGTTCTGCTGTTTGCGCTCTTTAGACTGGCAGCCGATGAAAAGCTGTATCAGACATAAGAGGATGTAAAAGGCATACTTCATAGATAAATGGGTATAGACGTTGCAAAAGTACAAAGATTTTTTGGCATAAAAGAAGAAAAGTCGTACTTTTGCGCAAGTTCATTTTTATTAGCATAATGGCCAAAGAAAAAACAGCATTTGTCTGCGACTATTGTGGGCAGGAGTCGCCTAAATGGGTGGGAAAATGTCCCAGTTGCGGGAAGTGGAATACGTTTAAGGAGATTAAGGTGGTGAGCGACCGCGGACAGGCTGCTGCCCAAGGTGCTGCACAGGCTCTCTCACAGGTAAGGCAGGCAGAGCATCGCCCAATGAAACTCAGTGAGATAGAGGCTCATCAGTTGCCGAGAATAGATATGTGTGACGAGGAGCTCAACAGAGTATTGGGAGGAGGAATGGTACCTGGGTCGATGGTGCTCCTGGGAGGTGAGCCCGGCATAGGAAAGAGTACGCTCACGCTGCAGACCATCTTGCGCATTCCTGACAAGCGCATCCTTTATGTGAGTGGAGAAGAGAGTGCACAGCAGTTGAAGATGCGAGCCAACCGCATCCCGCATGAAGAGAATGACCGTTGTTTCTTACTGTGTGAGACCTCGCTGGAGAAGATTTTTTCTCACCTGAGGGATGTGCAACCTGATTTGATGGTTGTTGACTCCATACAGACAATCTCTACTGACGAGGTGGAGTCGAGTCCGGGAAGCATGACACAGGTGCGGGAATGTGCGGCTGCCTTACTGCGCTTTGCCAAGACGAGCGGTATCCCCGTACTCCTCATAGGTCATATCAACAAAGAAGGGACATTGGCAGGACCCAAAGTGCTTGAGCATATCGTGGACACGGTGATACAGTTTGAAGGTGATCAGCATCATCTCTATCGAATATTAAGGAGTATCAAGAACCGTTTTGGAAGTACGTCAGAGTTGGGTATTTATGAGATGCAGCAAACAGGACTGAGGCAAGTGAACAATCCGTCGGAACTGTTGCTCACCCAGGATCATGAGGGGTTGTCGGGCATTGCTATCAGTGCTGCTATCGAGGGTATGCGCCCCTTCTTGCTTGAGACCCAGGCCCTTGTGTCAACGGCAGCCTATGGCACGCCACAGCGAAGTGCAACGGGCTTTGATCAGCGCCGGTTGAACATGTTGCTTGCTGTGTTGGAGAAGAGAGTGGGATTTAAACTCATTCAGAAGGATGTCTTTATCAATATCGCAGGTGGACTGAGGGTCACCGATTTGGCGATGGATCTGAGCGTGATAGCTGCTGTGCTCTCGAGCAATGTAGATACAGCTATCGAGCCAGGGTGGTGTATGGCAGGAGAGGTGGGATTAAGTGGTGAGGTGCGCCCTGTGAATAGGATAGAACAGCGCATCGCCGAGGCAGAGAAGTTGGGTTTCTCCCATTTCATCCTTCCTAAGAATAACCTGCAGGGATTAAACACATCGCATCTGCATATCAATCTCCATCCCGTGAGAAAAGTTGAAGAGGCGCTCAGAGCCTTGTTTGGTTGAGCGCCTCTCCAAAGGGGAAGTGTTTTCTCTACTCGGGGGTGATAAGTTTGTAACCCTTGCCGTGGATGTTGATAATCTCAATCTGATCGTCGTCCTTAAGATGTTTGCGTAGCTTGGTGATGTAAACATCCATAGAACGGGCATTGAAATAGTTGTCATCAATCCAAATGGTCTTCAGGGCGAAGTCGCGCTGTAGAATCTCGTTGGCGTGACTGCAGAGAAGAGAGAGAAGTTCATTCTCTTTGGTGGTCAGTTTGGTCTGCTTGTCACCGATAGAGAGCAACTGCTTCTGAGTGTCGAAGACAAAGCGTCCGATCTTATAAACGGCACACTCCTTGGTCTTCTTTCCACGCACACGGCGCAGGATGGCCTCAATACGGAACACCAGCTCTTCCATAGAGAACGGTTTGGTGATGTAGTCGTCGGCACCAATCTTAAAGCCTTCCAGAATGTCTTCTTTCAAGGTCTTGGCCGTGAGGAAGATGATGGGTATCTCAGAATTGGCGCTACGAATCTCCTGAGCTAAGGCAAAGCCGTCTTTCTTGGGCATCATCACATCGAGTACGCAGATGTCAAACTTGCTTCTTAAAAAAGCTTTGTAGCCGAGTTCACCATCGGCACATAGTTCTGCATCATAACCCTTGGCGGCCAGATACTCGCGAAGCAGCATACCGAGGTTCTCGTCGTCTTCGCAAAGAAGGATTTTCAGATTCTCTTCCATAATCATAATGTTTTTAGTGAATAATAATTGATTTCTTGCTATTTGTTTGAGGGATTAGCCTACCAGCACCGGCAGGGTGATGGTGAAACATGTGCCTTTCCCATATTCGCTTTCCACGTGGATAGACCCTTTATGCAGGTCAATGATTTTCTTTACATATGTCAATCCCAGTCCGAAACCTTTGGCATCATGACGATTGCCAGTGTGAACGCGATAGAATTTCTCAAACACCTTCTTCAGGTTGTCTTTCTTAATGCCAATTCCCGTATCTCTGATGGAGAGATAGAGATGCATGTCGTCGTTCCATGTCTTGATGAAAATATCGAGAGGCTGGTCGGGATGCTTATATTTTACAGCGTTGTCTAAGAGATTGAACACCACGTTCTGGATGTGCATCTCATCAGCATAGATTAGCGATTGCTCAGCGCCAATCTCTGTGTAGATCTTTCCTCCTGTATGCTCCACTCTCAGTGTGAAGGAGTTGGCAATGTTCTCTACCATCTCGTTGAGGTCGAGCGCTTTCTTCTTGAATACCGCATTCTTGTCGTCGAACATCGACATCTGAAGCACTTTTTCAACCAGGAAGCGCAGACGTTTCTGCTCGTCGTTGATTACCCCACTGAGGTGAGCAAGCATCCGTTCGCTCTTGGTCACACTACTGTCGTTAAGCATCTGTGCTGCTAATGAGATGCTGGCAATAGGCGTCTTCAGCTCGTGTGTCATGTTGTTGATAAAATCGTTTTTCATCTCAGTGTACCGTTTCTGTCTGAAGATGACAACGATAGTAAAGATAAAAGTGATGAGCAGGATAAGCGTGAAGATGACCGAGGGAATCATAAACCTAATGCTCGAGAATATATAGTTGTTGATGTCAGGGAAGTGGATGCGCACGATACCCATCTTCGAGGAGGGGTCGTTGCGGAAAAGTACCTGTGAATAGGTATAGGCATCACCCTCTTCAGAATAGTCGGAACAACGATACACTTCACGCCCATCGGAGGTAGATACTGTCACATGATAAGGGATGTTGATACCATTGTTGAGCAGCTCCGTGCGGATGTCCTGGTCGAGCATCTTAAAGTTGATGCGCTCTTTGAGCGGTTTGTCGCTTGCCGTATAAAGAATACGGTAAACCACCTCGTCGAGAAGCGCCTTTTGATAGATGTATCTGTTGCGAACAATCTCTTGCAACGACTTCGATGCGGCAGAGAGTGAGCTGCGGTCATTGCGAAGAATCATCGCCTTGGGAACCGATGAGGGTTTGGTAGTGATGGTCTTCAACTGGAAAGAGGAGTAGATGGTGCCATCTTTCCCCGTTACGGCATACTGATGGGTGTGCTGAATGACATCATTGATCTTGCCGCTTCTCGTCATGATAGAGTCCTGCTTATAGGCTTGGCGCTCTGTCTCATTGACATCTTTCTCAAGATAACGCAAGGTCTCATTGAACTCCAGGTTCCTTGAGGCTCTGTAGAGGCTGCGGTTGACCGACTCGTCAAACTGCTCCTTTTTCATCTTCGCCATCTCTTCAATGTAAGAGAGTTGTAACAGAAGCAGTGCTAAGAATGAGAGCCCCATTACAACGGCTATTGTCACTATCGTTGATTTCTTCATGGTAGCAAAGATAGTGAATAGCTCTATACGTTGTTCTTGTTTAGTTAATTATTTCTGTTAAATTTATAGATATTAACCTATTTATTTTGTTTTAGTTTAAAATAATATATTAATATTAGTTATCAAGGTCTATTACGGTGATACCTGCTCCTCCAAACTGCACATGCTCGTCGTGAAAATCGGCCACATTAGGAATGGTTTGCAGATACTGACGGATGAGTTGGCGAAGGATGCCTGTTCCTGTACCATGAAGGATGCGCACGCGCGACATGCCCACGAGTATTGCGTCATCAATGAAATAAGTGACGGCATTGATGGCGTCGTCTCCACGCATTCCCCTCACGTCAAGGTCCTGCTTGAAATTGAGTTTCCTGTTGTCGATGGTCTCGCGTGTCATCTTACTTCCTACGTTGATGGTTGTGGGGTGGTCAGTGGACTTGGGAGCCTGTGCGCGTTCTAATCTGCTAAGACGCATCTTGGTACGCATGTCGCCGAAGATGACCACGCACATTTTCCCCTCTATCGTCTCGATCTTACCCACGGTGGTGAGTCCCTTGATGCGCACATAGTCGCCTACGCCAAGTGACTCTTCTTTGTCTTTTCCCTCATTCTTAGACGATAGAGAGAGCGGAGAACTTCCCTCAGCCTTCTGTTTGTTTTTCTCTTCTTTCTCTTTCTTGCGTTTCTCCCTTCGTTCTTTGCGTGCCTGAAGTTGACGAATCTTCTTGTCTATCATCTCGTCGCTGTTCTTACTGTCGGTAGAAGCCACCTCCTCCTTAAACAGTTCCAACTCCTCACGGATGCGCTTTGTCTCGGCCTTTTCCGCCTGCTGCTCCCTAATCTCCTTGATGGCCGACTCAATACGCTTGTTACTCTCTTTGAGCAGCTCCTCGGCTTGTGCTTTTGCCTTTCTGATGATGTCCTTCCTACTGGCTTCAAGCTCTTTGATCTCCGCCTCATAGTGAGCTATGCGTTCTTCGAGTTGTTTCTCATGCTGGTGGATATTCTGTCGTTTGTTCTCCCAGTAACGTTTGTCTCTTACAATGTCCTGAAGGAATTTGTCACTCTGGATATAGTCGCTGCCAACAATCTCTGAGGCCTCCTTGATTACTCGTTCTGGTAGTCCTATTTTACGGGCTATCTCAATAGCAAACGATGAACCGGGTTGCCCCATAGCCAACTGAAAAAGCGGTCGCATCTCATGCCTGTCGTAGAGCATAGCACCATTGGTAATCCCCGTATGGTGGTCAGCAAAATGTTTAAGATTCTGATAGTGGGTGGTGATCACACCGAAAGCATGTTTCTCGCAGAACTGATTGAGCACACTCTCCGCTATGGCCCCGCCAATGAGCGGTTCGGTACCCCCGCCAAACTCATCAATGAGAAGTAGTGTCTTGGATGAGGCCTGCTTCATCATATTCTTCATATTTAGGAGGTGACCAGAATATGTGCTAAGGTCATCGGCAATGCTCTGCTCGTCACCGATATCTATCATGATATCATCAAAGATACCCGTTTGCGAACGCTCGCCGATAGGAATAGACATTCCACACTGCAACATATATTGCAGCAGCCCTACGGTCTTGAGACAAACTGATTTTCCACCCGCATTAGGACCCGAGATGATAAGGAGATGTTTTTCAGTGGTGAGTGTGATGTTGAGCGGAACAATCTTCTTTCCCTGTCTCTCCAAGGCTAACCTCAACAGAGGATGATGAGCGGCATACCAGTCGATATGAGCGCTTCCCTCTACTACTGGTTCTACGGCATGAGTGTGCTGGGCAAAGTCACTCTTAGCCCTTAGAAAGTCAAGGTATCCAAGAAAACGTAAGCCGCTGAGAATCTCAGGAAGATACGGTCGTAACTCGCATGAGAACTCCGTGAGAATACGTATCGCCTCACGACGCTCTTCTGCCTCCAGTTCTCTCACCCTATTGTTGGCTTCAACAACCTCAGAAGGCTCCACGAACACTGTTTTTCCTGAGGCGGACTCATCATGCACGATACCTTTGATGCGCCTCTTCAGTGTTGGGGCAATGGGGATTACCAGTCTGCCGTCTCTCATCGTGGGCGACGCATCCTTATCTACCAGTCCCTCGTTCTGTGCCATCCTTAATATATGGTTGAGGGTATGAGAGATGCCACTCTCGGTCTTTATGAGTTCTCTTCGTATGCGTAGTAGCGCAGGAGAAGCATCATCTCTCATCTTTCCAAAGCGGTCGATAATGCGGTTGATGCTTGTCACAATATGTGGCAAGACAACAATCTCAGAGGCAAGTTTGTTGAGTGAAGGGTAGGGGAGATCTGGTTTGCAGAGCATTTCTACCACGTCAGAAATGGTTTCAAGTGACCTCTTCAAATCAAAAAGTTCATTCTCCTCCATGTGAGTACCCTCTAATCTCAAACGCCCGACAGCTGTTCTGACATCGAAGAGATAATTAAGAGGAAGAGGCGTAGCACTTTCCGAGATCATCCTATATTCTCTTATCTGCGCAAGCCATTCGTTCACTTTTTCAACGTCACTGCAAAATGCCATCTTTTCCACCCACTCTTTGCCGAGTGAACTCTGACAGCGCTCAATCAATAAGGTTCTTACCTCATCAAAACCTATCTTTTTCTCAAAATCTTTGGGGTAAATCATGGCACAAAATTACAATATTTACGTTTCCTCTCAAAAAAAAGTGCAGATTATTTGCATAAATGAAATAAAATATATACCTTTGCACTCGCATTTTTAGTTAGACCTCCACCTA
>JAHAZN010000082.1 GCA_018385335.1 Prevotella sp. | reverse complement strand
CTATTGGAGAGTCGTGGGAGGGGAGTGCGGGGCCCTCGAGTGTGAGTATTGTTAGCAATGGCCCTTGGGCGGGTAACGACCTTGTCAGTGTTATCAACAGTCATCCCGAAGCTATTCTCGGTAAGCGGGTGGCTGAGCGTTACAATAATCAGTTGCCCCTGTTGGTGAAGTTTATTGATGCCCAGCGTGATCTCTCCATCCAGGTGCATCCCAACGACGAGATGGCGCGCATACATCATAACAAGTCGGGGAAGACAGAGATGTGGTATGTCATTGATGCCCTTCCCGGCAGTTATCTCTATGCAGGATTTAAGACCAAGATATCAGAATATGAATACACCAAACGGGTGCAGGATGGGAGCATTGTTGATGTGTTGGCACGTCACGAGGTGAAGGCTGGTGATGTGTTCTTCTTGCCGGCAGGTAGGGTGCATGCCATCTGTGGAGGCATCCTCTTGGCTGAGGTGCAGCAGTCGAGCGATGTCACCTATCGCATCTACGACTATGGACGACTGGGGTTGGATGGCAAACCGCGCGAACTGCATACTGCACTGGCTGCTGAAGCACTCGACTTCGAGGTGTTGTCAGACTATCGTACCGATTATGTTGTGGACACGAACCGTTCTACCCATCTCATCGACTCGCCCTTCTTTAATGTGAGGATGACCAAGGTGGCGCGTCCCTTCCATCGTAACCTGTTGAAGTATGACAGTTTTATCATCACCATGTGTATCGCTGGCGACTGTGTCCTTAAGATGCGCACCACGGGCGACGAGGTGTTGCTGCGCTCGGGCAATAGTTGTCTTATTCCAGCAGCCATTGCCGACTATGATGTCATCCCTCAGAATGGGTCAACACAACTCCTCGATGCCTTTATTGACAACATGCCTCACAACCTCAGCGATATGGTGACACGTTTCCTGCATATCAGCAGGGGGTAGGCATGCTTAGATGAGTGGCATGCCCAAAGCGCGACACTCCTCACGCATTTCCGTAGGCCAGATACTTGCCTGTATCTCACCGATATGAGCCTTGTGGAGCATTACCATACACAGGCGACTCTGACCGATACCTCCACCGATGCTCAGAGGCAACTCATCGGCAAGCAGTTTCTTGTGGAAATAGAGCTCCTTGCGATCTTCCTTTCCTTCTATCTGTAACTGTCTGAGTAGCGCCTCTTTATCTACACGTATGCCCATCGATGAGAGCTCAAACGAGCGCTGCAGCACGGGATACCATATAAGGATGTCGCCATTGAGACCCACTCTTCCGTCTTCAGCCATCGTTGACCAGTCGTCGTAGTCGGGGGCACGGCCGTCGTGTTTCTTGCCATCGGCCAACTTACCGCCGATGCCAATGACAAAGACAGCTCCGTACTCACGGCAAATCCTGTCTTCGCGCTCCTTAGGAGTGAGGTCAGGGTACATCGCCAACAGCTCCTCGCTATGAACGAAGGTAATCTTCTCCGGCAGGAAGGGTCGTAGCTGCTGATATGTCTCACAGGCAAGGTATTCCGTCCGCCTGATGGCAGCATATATACGCTCCACGATATGTTTGAGATAGCTCACGGTGCGCTGCTCCTTGGTGATGACTGCCTCCCAGTCCCACTGGTCAACATAGAGAGAGTGGAGGTTGTCGAGCTCCTCATCGGCTCTGATGGCGTTCATATCGGTATAAATGCCATATCCAGGTTCTATCTCATATTCAGCCAATGTCAGTCGCTTCCACTTAGCCAACGAGTGGACCACCTCAGCCTTGGCATCGTTGAGGTCCTTGACAGGAAACGTCACTGCACGCTCTACACCATTGAGGTCATCGTTGATGCCCAATCCCTTGAGAACGAAAAGGGGAGCAGTCACACGGCGCAGGCGTAACTCCGTGGAGAGGTTCTGTTGAAAAAACTCCTTTATCAGTTTGATGCCCTGCTCTGTCTGCTTGGTGTCAAGCAGTGCCTTATACTCAGTAGGCTTTATCAGTTTGCTCATTTTTCTATGCTCTTTTTGTTATTTTGCGCTGCAAAGTTACTATTTTTATGTTAATATGCAAGCAAAATGCCCTTTTTTTCTTAACAAATAGCATAATGACTCACCGTTGAATACTTTATTCTCGATATCGGTGACATGGACATGACGTGACCACAGTTCAGGATGCTGGGTGAACATGTTCACCTCAACGTCCTGATGAGATGACAGCACTCCTGCACAGACATGGCCCAACGACCCACCACTACAGATATAGATTCTCATGACTCGTTGGAAATAACAGGTTATGCAAGATTCAACAGTGCACGGATAAGTCTTTGATTGTCGCTGGCGCTGCGAATGGCAAACCTTACATACCTATCGGGTTCTATACCTTTTTTAGCACAGCAAGCACTTACAAGGATATTATCGTTCTTCAGGAGACTAAGTGCCAGACCATTGGCGGTGAAAGGCGGTAATACCTCGCACAATACAAAATTGGCCTGAGTAGGCATCACATGAAGATAGGGGATGGTATGAAGTTTGTTGATAAACTCCTTTCTTACTTCGATAAACATGGAGCATGCCTTGTGGTAATCCTTCTCATATTTGGAGAATATCTGCATGAAGAACTCAGCAAACGAGTTGATATTCCATATACTTACTTGATGCTTGAGTTGATCAATCATCGAAACATCAGCACTGGCAAGGATACCGAGTCGAAGACCAGGCACTCCATAACTCTTGGATATCGATTTGACGACGACCATGTGGGGATATTGCTCCAGGTAGCTGTCGCTGAGAAGCGATGAGTTTTCCCAATCATCACTAAAATCAACAAAACTCTCATCGACAATCAGTCTTGTTCCATTGTTCTCGCACCAGGATGCCAATCGGCATACATCATCTTTCTTGATGAAGTTGCCTGAAGGATTGTCGGGATTGATGAGCAACAGGGTATCGACATGATGTTCTCCAAAATGAGCCATCAACTCATCTACTCCATATCTAAAATCTTTATTCTGAGGAATAAAAGTCTCTACAAGATGTTCGTCGTAACGATTGGGATACTCCTCAAATGTAGGTCTTACGACACCGAGTTTACCATCGAGGTTATCCATCAGACCTTTTATCAATTCAGCAGCACCATTTCCCGGCAGGATATATGCTTCGCTCACCCCCCAGCATTTACTTGCCAATAAGGTATTGACCTTCATTCCCGAGGGATATTCGCCAAGGAGTGTACGGAAATTGGCTTCCATCTCGTCGATAATCTTTGAGCGGCGGAAATAAGGATTCACGAGATAGCAGAAGTCTAACATCTGTGGGAATCGCCAGAATCCACCATATCTTGAATAGTATTTCTTCAGCAATTCCTCGGGAGAAGAAAATAATGCTTCGGCGATGTCCAAGTCCTGTTTATCATCAATCTCATACCATTTCTCGTGGGTAATGGGGAGTGCCTTCAGCTCATGAGAGTCGAGGAAGGTGATGATGCGTAGCACATTCTCATAATACTCATTGTTGCCGACAGCCTTGGTGTAGGCCTCAAGGAAAGGTACATATTTTGTCTTGCTAAACTCTTGTGAGAACTTATAGATGTTCACCGTCTTGTAGTATTGAGCTACGTCGGCATAGTTGAAAGCAGCTTTGGGGATGAAATTGACAATATTGTTATCCTCATCAATCCTGACCATCGTGCCATCCATCCATGTCTCGTATTTGGCAACGAGGGCAAGGTTGGGGTAGGGATTTTCTAAAAGGAGCGTGAAGATACCATCTTCAAATACTAGGTCACTCTCGATGAGAAGAGTGTCGTCTTCGACCAATTTGTCCTTAGCCAAGGCAAGAGAATAGATGTTGTTTGTCTTGTCGTAGATAGGATTGGACAGGAACTCGATAGGCACAGGATAATCTTTTGTAGAGAGATATTCCATGAGTTTCTCCCCTTCATAGCCAACAACGATGACTACTCTCTTGAGATAGAGTTTTGATAACTGACCCAGGAGACGGTCAATAATTGGGACGCCATTAACAGGAACCATGCACTTGGTGTTGTTTTTGGTATATTCACCAAGTCTTTTCCCCATTCCGGCTGCTAATATGATAGCTTGCATAGTTGCTAATTTTTTTATGAGTGATATCTTTTTTCTTTATATCAGATGATTAGTGATATTGTTATGAATGGCGGAGAGTCATCAGTTCGCAAGATGCCTCTTGAATCGCGTTTCAAGTTTCTCTATCGATGACGTCTCACCTACCACCCATACGATGTCGCCCTTCTGGAAAGGACGGTTGGGCAGGATGGGGGAGAGCGTTTCCTTACCCTCTTCCAGGCCGACAACCATACAGTTGTAGCGGCTCCTGAGTCCGCTCTCCTGCATCGTCTTACCTACCAATGGACTGCCAGCCGTGATGATGATTTGGCGCAGGCGCATCTCACGCTCCTCCACATCGTTGCTCTCATACACCTCTTCCGTCAACGCCTGGCTCAACCTACTGATCTGTTCGTCGCTGCCTATCACAGAAAGGCGGTCGCCAGGGAAGATGACCTGATGGCCATCGGGGATGTTGATGCGTAGGTTGGCGCGTAGGATGCTACTCACATGAACACCGAAACGGTTGCGCAGTGCCAGCTCGGAGAGCGTCTTGCCAGCAAAGAGTGAGGCTGGAGGCACATCGAGTTCGGCAAGATGGATATCGCGGTCCAGGAGATGACCCTCATAGAGAGGACGACGGCGGCCCAGCACCTGGGCTTCGATGTCGCGAGAGCGCAGGTTCTGGATGAACAGACGCTCGAGACGAATGCTGCTATGCTTGAGCTGACGGGAGATGATCATGAGAATAAGAAGGATGATGGCGACAGTGAAAAGGAGAGCATTGCTGAAATGACTCACACGGTTAGCGGTATAGAAGATGAAAAGTGATGCCACCGCCACGCGCACAAGGATTGTGAGGATGAGGAGCGGGTGGTTGAGACGACTCTCTGCCCACAGTGCCTGAAACTCTTCGCTGTGGTTCTTCTTTACCACCATGGCACGAAGGAAGGGGGAGATGAACAGAATGGTGAGTGTGCCGCAGAGGAGATTTGCCCATAGAGGATGGGAAGAGAGGATACGTTGTGAGAGAGGAAGGAAGAAAGTGAACATCAGCATGATGACCGCAATGGAGAGGATGGAATAGATGAGTGTGTTGCGTGTCATCTGCAATAGCAGGCTCTTCCAATGACTCTCACCTCTAAGACTCGCTGGGGGAGAGAGGGTGAGATGGTCGAGACGCATGAGGAGGGAGGGGGATAGACGCAGCTCCAGCAGGTTGTAGCAAGGTGTGGAGAAGCGTATCATGTAGGGAGTAAGGAAGGTGGTGATGACGCTGACCGTCACTACGACAGGATAGAGAAAGCTACTCACCACGCCAAGGGAGAGACCTAAGGAGGCAATGATGAAGGCAAACTCACCTATCTGTGCCATGGAGAATCCACAACGCATGGCAGTCTTCAGACGCTGACCGCTGAGGAGATAACCCATGCTGCCAAAGATGGCCTGACCGAGAAGGATGGTGAGGACGATGCCGATGATAGGCCAGGCATAGGTGTGAAGAATCGTTGGGTCAACGAGCATACCTACCGATACGAAGAAGATGGCACCAAAGAGGTTTTTTACTGGTTCGACGAGGTGGATGATTTTGTCGGCCTCTATCGTCTCGGCAAGGATGCTGCCCATGACAAAAGCTCCGAAGGCACTGCTGAACCCCACATGGGTGGAGACTACTGCCATCAGACAGCAAAGACCTAAACTCACTATGAGGAGCACCTCGTCGTTGATGAGGCTACGATGGCGTCGAAGGAAGGCTGGGATGAGAAAGATGCCCACTACAAACCAAAGAACGAGGAAGAAGCCGATGCGGAGCAGACTCTGGAGCACCTGACTGCCATCGGGACTACAGCCTCGGGCAAAGGCAGAGAGCAGTACCATCATCACGATGGCCAGCACATCTTCGAGGATGAGCACACTCATCACCAAGGAGGCAAAACGCTGTTGGCGGAGGCCCATATCGTCGAAGGCTTTGTAGATGATGGTGGTGGAACTCATGGCGAGCATACCGGCAAGGAAGACGCTATCCATGCGGCTCCAACCAAAGAGACTCCCCACACTGACACCGAGAAACATCATGCTGAAGATGATGGTGGTGGCAGCAATCACGGGGGCTATGCCCATCTTCAGAATCTTCTTAAAGGAGAAGTCGAGTCCCAAGGAGAAGAGTAGGAAGATAACACCGATGTCGGCCCAGGTCTGCACGTCAGCACGATCGACAACCGACATGATATAGGGCATATGGGGACTCACCAGGAAACCTGCCACGATGTAGCCGAGCACCAGGGGTTGGCGCAGACGTTTGAAGAGGAGGGTGACGATGCCAGCAACAACAAGGATGAGTGCAAGGTCTTTGACTAAATCTGGAAGTTCTGACATGGATAGATATTTGAAGATGAGTGGATGAAAAATGGATTAGGTATCAGTACCATTGCACTGCACTGCTATAGCTACTGCGCTTGTCATATTTCAGTGCATCGGTGAGGGTGGCGGCATTGCAGCGGAAGGAGAAGTTGTAGCTCGTATAGGGAGAGAGTACCACGGAACATGACATGTTGAAACAATGGAGGTCGCGTCCCAATGAAGCAGTGGTCATAGACACTTTCTTGTTCTCAAAGTCATAACCCGAGGAGAAACTGATGTTCCATCCGTCGCTGATGCGTATGTTACCACTGAAGTTGAGCGTCTGTGTGAACTTATAGGGGTAGCGCATACGGTCGTAATCGAAGTTGCCGGCAGTATTCTCGCGCATGGTGATACCATAGCCGAAGCTGAGTGACCAGGGTATATTGAAACGCATATATCCATCCTCGTCGGTCTCTGCCTTTCCTGCATTCTCCTTGCGCGCACCTTGTTTCCCCTTCTTCATCGTGGGGTCTTCATTGGTCTCGCGGTCGTAATCCTCCTCGTCATCGTTGTCATCGGCAGAGGTGTTCTTCTTGGTAGGACGCTCGCCTCGCAGCCATTTTATAAAGTTCATCACCTTGTTGTTGTCGAGTGTGTAAGAGAGGTTCTGTGACATTCCCTGGAAACGACCAAACTTACCCTGGCTGTAACGTGTGGTATGGTTGCTCACTCGTGGCTTGCCATTCTCGTCGAGCTCATAGGCATAGGTGGCGAAGGTGGCGTTCATGTTGAAGGTGTAGCTCTTGGTGAGCTTAAGGCGGAGACGCGTGTTGAGGTCACTCCATGGACGGATATCGGTGGCAAAGTTATAGGACATATTTGCGCCGAGTTCGTCGATGAGGCTGATTTTCTTTGTAGAGTCGTTGTCGGTACGCCATTTCATCTCGACATTGTTAGAGATGTCAACGGAGACGCTACCCGTCTTACCTTTTCCCGGCACACCAAAGAGACCGTTGGAGTAGGGCGAATACTCTACCAGCGACACCTTCCCTTCGGCATCGGTCTTTTGGTAAGTCTCGTAGTAGCCATAGCGAGAGGAGCTGAAGTCGGGTGCATAACTGAAGCTCACCTGTGGGGTGAACACGTGACGGATGGCAACAACTTTATCTCCGAAGAGTTTGCGCCATGGAACATACATACCATAGAGTTTGGTAGAGGCACTCACACTCATGTTCCAGTTGTAGATGTTGTAGAAACCATCGATGGTGTCGTTCACCTCACGCTGGGTGTCAGCATCCCATGATTTGTTAATCTTGGTGGTGTACATACGGTCGGTGAAGTTGAACGAAGGGTTGATGTTCAGATAATTGAAGAGAGTGAAGTTGCCACTCAGCGGGATGTTGTGCTGCATGCCGTTGCGCCAGTCGCGTGTGAGACTGGAGTGGAGCAACTTGTCTTCCTTGGTGTTGATGGAGTTGCTCAGATGGCCAGTATAGCTGAGTGATATTTTCTCATACCATCGTTCTTTGCCCACCATCTTCTTGCGTTTGAAAGGATAGAAACGGCTGATGGAGATGTTGAGGTCGGGCAGGGTCATGGCGATAGAGGAGTCGCGCATGTTCTGGTTGACGTTCATCGTGGTGCTGAGCGTCATGCCGATGCTTGAGAAGGTGTTGCTCATGCTCACTGATGAGGTTCGGGTACTCTGAGTGTAGCTCTGAGGGTTATACATACTGGTGAGGTTGTTGCGCTCATAACTGCTTGTTGCAAAGTTGACGCTTGCAGAGATGGTGCGGAAGGGGTTGGCCTTGGCATCTTGACGGTGGCTCCACTGTATCTTGAAACTCGTCTGTTTGGCATAGTCAGGCATGTTTTTCTCACCATTGATAGTGTTCTGATAGCTGGCATAGAAGCTGCCGCTAAACTTATATCGTTTGCGGTAGTTGGAGGCTGCGGAGAGTCCCCATGAGCCCTTGGTATAGATCTCGCCAAGGAGCTTGAGATCAATCTTGTCGCTGATAGCAAAATAATAGCCGCCATCGCGCAGATAGAATCCCCGTTCGGTCTCATCGCCATAGGTAGGCATGATAAATCCGCTGCTGTAGCTCTTTGAGAAGGGGAAGAAGCCATAGGGGATGGCCAGAGGAAGAGGTACGTCGGCCACTACGAGATATGCAGGACCAAACACCACATCCTTGCCTGGGCGCAACTTGGCACGTGACAATGAGATATAGAAGTCGGGATGGCGCCTGTCGCAGGTAGTGTAACGGCCATGCTGAAGGAAGATGGTGCCATCGGAATTGCGTTTGGAGAGGTCGCTGGAGAGATAACCCTCCTGCTGCTGCGTATAGACATACTGGATGAAGCCCTTCTTGGTTTTGAAGTTGAAGGCCATGGTGTCGTTCTCATAGGTGTCGCTGCCCATCTTCACGATAGGCGTACCATATTTCTTTCCCAGAGAATCGACAGAGCCCATGGCATGCACCAAACTGCTGTCGAGACACATGTATATCTTGTCGCTCTTGAGATCCATATCCTCATAGGTGACGTGAGAGTCGCCATAAAGAAAAGCCAAACCAGTGGAGGCATCATAGGTGAGCGAGTCGTTGGCAATATAGGTGACAGGTGCATCGATACCATTCTTACGCTTGCGGTTGAGCGAGTCGAGCGCCAAGGAGTCGTCGATGGCCTTGTTGTGTCGATAGATGGCGCGCTGAAGGGAATCCATCTGTAACGTGTCTGGTTCGGTAGGAGATAAGGAGGATGACAGCTGAGTGCTCGTAGGGATAGAGTCGTTGGTAAGTGTGCTGTCGGTCAGAGAGATAGAATCGTTGTGGTGAATGCTCTTAGCTATGGGAAAACTATCTTTTACAGGGATGTTGCCAGCGGTAAGAGTAGTGTCAGTAGCAAAGGAATTGGCTGAGGTGCCGGTGCTTCTCATGAATACGATGGGTACAGCCACTGCTGCCAAAGCAATGGCAAATAGCAACAACACTGTCAACGCTTCTTTTTTCACGACTGCAAAATTACAGATAAAACGCCGAAAAGAGGGTAGGGTTACGATAATTTAACATACCTATTCGAACCTTTCTGCCCACCGAAGGAAACGCGCTGTACCATCGGAACCAAATTTCTTCAGACTGTTGACAGCTTGTTCAACTGTTTTTGTATGCTCAGGATGAGACTTGGAAAAGAACTTATCAGCATAGCAGATAATCTGTTCCTCGATGGTCTCAGGGAGAAAATCCTGATGAGGTAAGGGCAGTTGCTGACTGAGGATATCTTGAAGGGAGATGCCGGCACCCGTATGGCGCTCACATACACGGGCAAACGTTTCGTGCCCCATGGAGCGGAGTAGGTTAGCACCAAGAATGCCATGGCAGATATAGGGTTGGGAACCATGACAATGGATGCTTGGTGCTGAGGTGAGGAAGATGCCTATATCATGGAGCATGGCACCCTCTTCTACAAATGTGATGTCAGCTCCTAACTCGGGGTG
The DNA here is from genome assembly GCA_018385335.1 of Prevotella sp. GTDB lineage: Bacteria > Bacteroidota > Bacteroidia > Bacteroidales > Bacteroidaceae > Prevotella. The sequence continues at coordinate 13,069 of JAHAZN010000082.1, read as the reverse complement.
GCGGTGGACGATGGAGAGCGCCTTGTCGGCTACCTGCCGGCTGTGCAGCAACAACAGATGGCGCAGCTCGGTGTCGGTGGGATAGAAATGATTGATGATTTCTTGATACATTATTGCTGTATTCTCTTTTTCTAAGTACACCTCTTCTTATGAAGAAGCCTTAATGTAGATGCAAAAGTAATCAAAATAATCATAGGGTGGTTTCATTATGTTATTTTTTTATTACCTTTGTCCGAAATTAAGTATTCATAGTATGATGACCTTGCGAAAAATGATGTCTCTACTGGCGCTTCCGTTGCTCCTTGGTGCCTGTGGGGGAGAGAAAAAGAAGGGAATGGGAGCTGATGAGATGATAGCTGTCTCCACACAGAACAACCAACCTGGAGACAATACACTCTATGGACTGGCATGTGATGGGTGTACGGACTCTATCATTGTCATGTTGCCATACGAGGCAGATAGACTTGATACCTTTGATATCATCAATGCGAATATGCATCGGCAGGTGTTTGGAAAACCGAAGATTGGTGACCGTCTGGCGGTTATCGTCAATCCCGAAGATTCGGGAGAGGCGCTCATGGTGGTGGACCTCGATGTGCTCAAGGGAAGCTGGTGTTATAAGCAGATGCCGAAGTTGAGAGACATCTCTACAATGCCCAAGCGACTGCAACGACGTATCGTCTCGGAGATGACCGACTCTGAACGCACGGCATTGCTCATACCGCGAGAGGTGGGCTATCAGATAAGGAGGGAGAACACGGTGCGCACACTGGGTGATGACCACATCGCAAAGACCTCTGACGATCAGAGTATGGTGGAGTATCCCCGTGTGAAGAGATATAACGAATGGGCATTCTTCAACGGACGACTGGTGCTCAAGGGGCAGTTGTCTATCTTGGTGGACTCAACAGCAATGCAGCAACATGAGGAGACGGTGGCTGACACCGCTGAACTCATATTGCTGCAGGATGACTCGCTCGTGATTAGAATGAAAGACGGCGATAAGAATTTCTATAGGAAGAGGTGAGGATTGCTCAACAGATGGCTATCGCTCGATGAAGGGATGGTGGAGCATGCGTTGCTCGGCCATCCCTTCATATTTGGTGCCAGGAAGGCCGTAGTTGGCATAGGGATAGATGCTGATGCCACCACGGGGAGTGAAGATGCCAGTCACCTCTATATATTTGGGCTGCATGAGACGGATGAGATCTTTCATGATGATGTTGACACAGTCCTCATGGAAGTCGCCGTGGTTGCGGAAACTGAAGAGGTAGAGCTTGAGGCTCTTGCTCTCTACCATCAGTTCGCCAGGGATGTACATGATGCGAATCTCTGCAAAGTCGGGCTGTCCGGTGATGGGACAGAGGGAGGTGAACTCAGGGCAATTGAACTGTACCCAGTATTCGTTGTCTGGATGCTTGTTAACAAATGTCTCCAATACCTCTGGAGCGTAGTTGTCACTGTATGTGGTCTTTGTACCAAGGGCGCGAAGGCCTTCTTCTTTTCTTGTTGACATAAAATAAATGGATGAGAATTATACAAAAAGGGAAACCATATAACCCGAGAATATCAGTATTAGGGTGAGACCTTCAAGGCGGGAAACCGTAAATTTGGTGAAGGAGAACCACCACACTAAGAGGATGCTGACGGAGAGTGTCATCATGTCGATGAAACTGATGCCCGAGAGGTGAAGAGGACTGATCATGGCTGTGAGACCAAGGATAGCAAACACATTGAACACATTGCTACCTATCACGTTGCCTATGGCTATGGCTGACCGTCCCTTCATGGCAGCTACGACACTCGTGGCTAACTCAGGCATAGAGGTGCCGCCAGCTACGATGGTGAGACCGATGACACGGTCGCTCACACCCCATTGCTGGGCCACAGCGGAGGCATGATCGACAAACAGATTGCTGCCTACGATGAGGCAGGCGAGACCGATAGCTACCCAACACAGGGACAAGAGGGGAGAGGAGGAGACGTGAACCTCGGCAGATGTGTCAGAGGATGACGAAACATCATGACGACGAGCGATGCGAAGGTTATAACCCATGAAAAAGATGAAGCAGCCGAGGAGGACAAGACTATCGAGACGACTGATATCGTGGCCCGCTAAGGAGAAGGATGAAAAGTCGTCCATGGCTAAGATGAAGAGAAGCAGTGAGGCGACCACAGAAAATGGCATGTCTTTCTTCACTGTCATCGGAGAGATAGTCATAGGAGCGACAACAGCCGAGCACCCCACGATGAGCAGCGTGTTGAACACATTGCTGCCCACCACGTTGGCAACGGCCATGTCGGGTGTGCCCTTTAAGGCAGACACCATACTGACAAAAAGCTCAGGGGCTGACGTGCCTGCCGCCACAATGGTGAGACCTATCACCATCTCGGGAACTTTCATTCCGCGAGCCAACGAAGAGGCTCCTTCGGTGAGCTTGTCGGCTCCCCAAACGACGAGAGTGAGGCCAACAATGATGAGCAGGAGGTCAAGAATCATAGACGATGAGGGTGATTAGTCTTCAAAATATGTAAAGGTGTAGGTCACGCTGGTTCCATCAGGAGAGGTGACATCAAGTTGCTTCACACTCTTGTCCCTATTGACCGTACTGTTTACAATATACTTGCCTTCAGTAGTAGAAGCTTCGCTCACTATTTTGCTGTCGCGTGAGTGGCGGAAGAAACAGAGCAGGTTGTAAGGACTGAGATTTTCTACACCAAGAAGTAGCTGATTGACATCGATGCTCTGATAACGGTTGTCGTTGTCGCTATGTTTGAGTGCCATCTTCCATGTGGTCACCTTGCCTTCGCCATCCTTGCGCTGCCATTTCAGACTGTCAGCACAGTGCTCGTTGTCGCCAGTGAACTTCTGCTCATGGAACATCATCGACTGGCCAACGTACTGACCATTAGCACGTTTGTCCATCAGTGTAAAGGCAGTGAAAGCATAGGTGTCATACTGGAGTGACACAGAGAAGGTGTCGCTGGGAGCGCAGAGCTTGCTCTCTGCCATTTGAAAGCCCAGGTCGTATTTGGCTTTGAGAGTGGAATAACCATTGTTGACATGGATGACTGAGTCGCTGGCATATGTGATGGTGAGGTTATGGAGCGTGGTGCCATTCTTGGTAGCTACAAAGCGTGTCACACAATCGTTGTTATCATATTCGAAGGTCATCTCGCAACCGTCACTCCCCGTCACCTTCTGCAGCAAAGGCGAGCCGCCAATGCTGCCATCACCGCGTGTGGCATACTGGTAGAGACTGAAACGTGCATAGATATCGGTGTCATCAATGTCTCGCAGTTCGTATTCTGTTCCACGGTATTTGCCTGTAGTATTAGGTTGGCAAGAGGTTTTGATGTAATACCAATAGCTACCCTTGCCCTTCATAAGGTCGAGCGTACACCAGTCGTCGCCTCCTCTCTTGGTAATCGTCCAGTTGCCCAGGGCTACGAAGGAGATAAAACTCTTGGGAGTGTTGGCATAAACAATCTCATTTTCAAAGTTCATGAAACCATGCTGAGTGGTGCCTTCATTATCGCCAAGAAGGTTGTCGCAAGAGGTGAATAGCGTTGTCGCTAAAACTAATACACTTAAAAAAACAAATACCTTTTTCATACCTTTTTATTTATTGATAGTTATTGTGATTATTCTTCATCGAGAAAATCGTCGTCCATATCAAAGAACTCATCGTCCTCGATGAGGAAGGCATCGAGCGAACGGCGTTCCTTCTTGGTGGGGCGACCTGTTCCGCGTGCTCTGTCGATAAATCCGCTGATACGAGTCATCTCCAATAATTCATATTGGTCGGGGGTAGTCACATTCTCATAGACTTCGCTGAGCAGTTTGGCTCCTACACGCATCTCAATGGCCTTGAGTACTTTGAACGAATAGGTGATGGGTGGTTTGCGCACACTGACAGTGTCGCCCACCTTTATGGTTCTCGATGGTTTGACGTTTACGCCGCCCATCGTCACTCTCCCATTTTTGCATGCGTCGGCAGCCATCGAACGTGTCTTGAAGATGCGTGCTGCCCAGAGCCACTTGTCTATTCTTGCTTCGTTCATAACAGGGTAGGGGTCATTTCTTCTTATTGAAGGCATTCATGGTGAAGTCAATGCCTGTGAGTACAAAACTCTTGATGATATCGCAGGCTACCTCGATCTTAGGGACAAGTGTTGTCTTTTCTTCCTCACTGAAACGCCCCAATACCCACTGGATCTGCATGCCGCGTGGAAAGTCGTTGCCGATGCCAATACGCAACCTGTTGTAACGGTCGGTTCCAAGTATTTGTTGGATATGTCCCAAACCATTGTGGCCGGCATTGCTTCCGCCAGCTTTCAGTCTCAGGGAGGCGAGAGGAAGTGCAAGGTCGTCAACCACAACAAGCAGATGATCGATGGAGATGTTCTCTTTGTTCATCCAATAGCGCACAGCATTACCACTAAGGTTCATATAGGTGCTTGGTTTTAGGAGAAACACCTTGCGACCTTTGATGGAGGTCTCACCGATAAAGCCATAACGCTTGTCGGAAAAAACAATATTGGACGCCTTGGCGAAGGCGTCCAATACCATAAATCCTATATTGTGGCGGGTGCCATGGTACTCATCGCCCACGTTGCCCAGACCGACAATCAAGTATTTGTCCATTGTCTGTCAGGATTATTTAGAGGCAGCTTCAGCGGCAGCAGCCGAACGAGAAGCACGAGTAGCCTTAACAGAGCATACAATTACCTCTGCAGGGGTAACAAGCTCCAGACCCTCGAAGCTTAGCTGGCCAACCTTGATGCTCTTACCCAACTGCAAGCTGGTAACATCGATGTCGAGATACTCGGGGATAGCTTTGTAAGGAGCCTTAACGTTGATCTTACGGATAGAGAGGTTGATACGACCACCATCGCGTACACCCTGAGCCAGACCATTGAGTTTAACGGGGATACCGATAACGATGGGCTTCTCCTCGTTGATCTCATAGAAGTCAACATGGAGCAGAGCGTCGGTTACGGGATGGAACTGCAACTCCTTGAGGATAGCTTTGCGAGCTACACCATCGATAGTGAGGTTTACTACATATACATGGGGAGTGTAGATGGCCTTGCGGAGCTCTGACATAGGAGCAACGAAAGCAGAAGCCTTGGGAAGACCCTTCTCGTCCTTTTCCTCACCATAGATGTTACAGGGGATAAGACCCTCTTTACGCAATTCTTTTGAGGCTTTCTTGCCAAGGTCAGTGCGCGACTTACCTGAAACGCTAATTTCTCTCATAATAATAAATGTGTTACTCTAAATTAAGTTATTGAATCATTGCTTAATTCACCATCACACGAAAAAATCGAGTGCCTTGAAAAAGCGGGTGCAAAGGTAGTAAAAAAAGTCGGTTCGCCCAAACATTTGTCTTTTTTTAGATTTGTTTCAGCACATTTTAGCTACTTTTCTTGCTGTATCACATATTTTTGGCTAATTTTGCAGCGAATATTTAGCGATTAGAGAATCAAGTAAGAAAAGCATCAAGCTGAAAAAAGCAAGTGTATGATTAATCGAGAACTGATTAGAGTTAAGGTAGTGCAGTTAACCTATGCCTATTATCAAAACGGTAACAAGAATATTGATACCGCTGAAAAGGAATTGTTTTTCAGCTTGTCAAAATCTTATGACCTTTATAATTATCTGCTGGCACTTATTTTAGGTATTACAGCAGAGTCGAGAAGACAGTTGGAGGTGCTGCAGGCAAAAGCTCTCCGCGAGGGCACACCTCAGCCTTCTACCCGTTTTGCTTATAACAGGTTTGCAATGCAGCTGGAAGAAAACCAGATGCTGAGGACGTTTATGGAGACACAGAAAAAATCGTGGAGTAGCGAGCCAGAGTTCCTTAAGAAGATGTTTGACCAGATACAGGAGAGCAAAATCTATCGTGAGTATATGGAAAGCGAAGAGGACTCGTGGGAAGCTGATAGAGAACTGTGGAGAAAACTCTATCGTACGCTTATTCAAGATAACGAGGATCTCGATGCCCTGCTCGAGGAACAGAGTCTCTATTGGAACGATGACAAGGAAATAGTTGATACCTTCGTTCTGAAAACTATCAAGCGCTTTGAAGAAAAGAATCAGGGTAAGCAGGAACTCTTGCCCGAATATGATAGCGAAGAGGACAAGGATTATGCTAGAAAACTGTTCCGTGCCACGATACTCAACGCTAACGAATATCAGAGATTCATGAGTGAGACATCTCACAACTGGGATTTCAGTAGGTTGGCTTATATGGATGTGGTGATTATGCAGATTGCCATCGCAGAAATGATGACCTTCCCATCTATTCCCGTCAGTGTGAGCATCAATGAGTATGTGGATATCGCTAAGCTCTACAGTACACCGCGCTCGGGAGCTTATATCAATGGAATGCTCGATGCTATAGCAAGGCATCTTATCGAAACAGGAAAGCTCTTGAAGAGAATTGACAATGAGAAAAAGTAACAATTATTCATATTATATCTGATATTATTATGACAACAATCGTTTTGGCTGCGCAGGCAGCGCAAGGAGGAAACGGCATGAGTATGATTATCATGATTGTAGCCATGTTTGCCATCATGTATTTTTTCATGATTCGTCCTCAGCAGAAACAGAGAAAAGAGATTCAGAAATTCCAAAACTCACTCACTGAAGGTACCCCTGTGGTGATAGGTGGCGGAATCTATGGCACTGTGAAGCGTATCGACCTCACTACCAATCAAGTAGAGGTGGAGATTGCTAAGGGAGTAGTGATAAGAGTAGATAGAAATGCAGTGTATAAGGATGCTGCTGCTACCTCTACTCAGGCTTAATGCCGCGTGAGTTATGCGCAGAACATATATCATCATCAGGAACTTCTTGTTCAGTTGGCTGAACAAGGAGTTCCTGGTTTTTTTGTTCTTCCTGCTCCTCTCGGGCATCTTCTGGTTGCTGATGACGCTCAATGAGACCTATGAGAAGGAGTATTATGTGGCGGTTAGACTCTCTAATGTGCCCAAGAATATCGTGCTCACATCAAACGAGTATGATACAATTAAGGTGACGCTGCGAGATAAGGGACTACAACACATGGGATATATGTATGCAGATAGACTACGGCCTATCACCTTCAACTTCAAAGCACATGCACGCTCTGGAGGAAGGGGAGTCATTCAGTTGGCGGATATCCAAAAAGCCATCTATCAGCAACTGCCTGCATCAACAAGAATTACAGCCACAAAACCAGAGAAGGTAGAGTTCTACTACAATTATGGTCAACATAAAAGAGTTCCAGTAAAATGGGTGGGAAACGTGGTGCCTGAGGCAAGATATTTCATATCAAGGGTGATATGTCATCCTGAAAGCGTGGATGTTTATGCCATCCAACAGCAGTTGGACAGCATCAAGGTGGTTTACACTGAGCCGCTCAATTATGTCGATTTTACAGATACATTGAAGCTAAATGCAGCTATCGTAGCTGTTCAAGGGGTGAAAACAATTCCTGCAAGGGTGACAATGAAATTCTGTACCGATGTACTAACAGAAGAGAGCATCGAGGAGATTCCTATCAGAGGAGTGAACCTGCCAGAAGGAAAGGTGTTGAGAACATTCCCGGCAAAGGTGGATGTGAGGTTCGTGGCTGGAGTGAGCATCGTAAAACAACTCACCAAAGACCAGTTCTCAGTGATGGTAGATTACAATGAAATAAAGAATCAACCGGCAGAGAAGTGCAAACTACACCTCACTAAGGTGCCGCAAGGAGTGTCGAGGCCACAGTTGAGTATCAAGGAGGTGGATTATCTTATCGAAGAAGAATGAACACCGAAAGAAATATGAAGGTCGCAATCACTGGTGGGATAGGTAGTGGAAAATCCTATGTGTGCCAGTTGTTACAGCAGCAAGGAATAGAAATATATGACTGCGACAAGGCGGCTAAAGAGCTGATGAACAACGACCAGACATTGAGGAAACAGTTGATTAGTCTTATCGGAGAACAAGCCTATATAGGAAAAAAGCTTAACAAGACTGTGGTGGCCTCCTTTCTTTTGGCATCACCGGAGAACACAAAGGCGCTCAATGCTATGGTGCATCCTGCCGTGGCCGACCATTTTGTCAGGAGTGGGTACCAATGGATGGAGTGTGCCATCCTTTTCGAGTCGGGCTTCGACCGATTGGTGGATAGGGTGGTGGCTGTAACTGCTCCTCGGCATGTAAGGGTGGAACGCATCATGAAACGTGACCAAATCACTGCCGAAAAGGCGGAAGAGTGGATAGAGAAACAATGGCCACAGGAGAAGGTGGAACAGATGTCACATTATACAATATGTAATGACGGACAACAGCCTCTCGATATCCAACTGAAGAGATTGCTCCAACAACTGAAAATGGATAAGAAACAGTGGGAGCAGAAGAAAGAGGAGTAGGACATAAAAAAAATCAAGTAATCAAAGAAACTATTTATTCATAATAAAAACGAAAACATCATGTTACAAACTATTCTTGCCATCTCTGGCAAACCAGGACTTTACAAGTTAGTATCAAGAGGGAAAAACAATCTTATCGTAGAAGCACTCGATGAAACAAAGCGTCGTCTTCCTGCTTTTGCTACAGACCGCATCACCTCGCTCGCAGATATCGCTATGTTCACTGATACAGATGATGTGCCACTCTATCAGGTGCTGGTAAACCTCCGTGAACTTGAGGGTGGTAAAGCATCCTCTGTCAACTACAAGAAAGCTACAGCTGATGAACTGCGTGAATATTTTGGAAAGGTGCTGCCCAACTTCGATCGCGAACGTGTACACAATAGCGATATCAAAAAGCTCATACAATGGTATGATATCCTGGTAGCCAACGGAATTACCGAGTTTGAGAAGGATATGCAGCCTACTGAGGGCGACAATATTGACAATCGCGCTGACAAAATGTCAGAAGAATAAGCACAGAATATCCTAAGTCGACAAAATAATACCTCTTCACACCACTTGGCACAAGCTTTGCAGAGTGAATAGTGAACCCTCAAACGTCTTTATGGGCGAGGGAAGAAGAAAAGAAACGAAATAATAACAAATAAAAAAACAAAGAATTATGGGAAAGATTATTGGAATCGACTTAGGTACAACCAACTCTTGTGTGGCTGTTTTTGAAGGAAATGAACCGGTAGTAATCGCTAACAGCGAAGGAAAACGTACCACACCTTCTGTGGTTGCCTTTGTTGAAGGAGGTGAACGCAAGGTGGGAGATCCCGCTAAGCGTCAGGCGATCACCAACCCAAAGAAAACCATCTACAGCATCAAGCGCTTTATGGGAGAAACATGGGCGCAGACAGAGAAGGAAATAGGTAGAGTGCCATTTACCGTTGTGAACGAGGGTGGCTATCCTCGTGTAGATATCGACGGAAGAAAATATACTCCACAGGAAATCTCTGCAATGGTGCTCCAGAAGATGAAGAAAACTGCTGAGGACTATCTCGGACAGGAGGTGACAGATGCTGTCATCACAGTGCCTGCCTACTTCTCTGACTCGCAGCGTCAGGCAACAAAAGAGGCTGGACAGATCGCAGGACTCAACGTTCAGCGTATCGTAAATGAGCCTACTGCTGCTGCCCTCGCTTATGGTGTGGATAAGGCCAATAAGGATATGAAGATCGCTGTGTTCGACCTCGGTGGTGGTACCTTCGATATCTCTATCCTTGAATTTGGTGGTGGCGTGTTCGAGGTGCTCTCTACGAATGGTGATACCCATCTCGGTGGTGATGATTTCGACCAGGTGATTATCGACTGGCTCGTGCAGGAGTTTAAGAACGATGAGGGCGCCGACCTCACGGCAGACCCTATGGCCATGCAACGCTTGAAGGAGGCTGCAGAGAAGGCAAAGATTGAATTGTCAAGCTCTACCTCGACAGAAATCAACCTCCCCTATATCATGCCTGTAGCTGGTGTGCCAAAGCACTTGGTGAAGACACTCACACGTGCTAAGTTCGAACAGCTGGCACATGACCTCATTCAGGCCTGTCTCGTACCTTGTCAGAATGCAATGCGCGATGCAAAGCTCAATGCTGCTGATATCGATGAGGTGATTCTCGTTGGTGGTTCAAGCCGTATTCCTGCCGTGCAGACCTTGGTGAAAAACTACTTCGGCAAGGAACCTTCTAAGGGTGTGAACCCCGACGAAGTGGTGGCTGTGGGTGCTTCTATCCAGGGTGCTATCCTCAATAAAGAAGGTGGCGTAGGCGATATCGTATTGCTCGACGTTACTCCTCTTACGCTGGGTATCGAGACCATGGGTGGTGTGATGACCAAACTCATCGAGGCCAATACTACCATTCCTTGTAAGAAGAGCGAGGTGTTCTCTACTGCCGCTGACAACCAGACAGAGGTGACCATACACGTACTTCAGGGAGAGCGTCCTATGGCAGCTCAGAACAAAAGTATCGGACAGTTTAATCTCACAGGTATAGCACCTGCCCGTCGCGGTATTCCACAGATTGAGGTGACCTTTGATATCGATGCCAATGGTATCCTTAAGGTTTCTGCTAAGGACAAGGCTACTGGTAAGGAGCAGGCGATACGTATTGAGGCTTCTTCAGGACTCAGTCAGGAGGAGATCGACCGTATGAAGGCAGAGGCAGAGCAGAATGCTGCCGCTGATAAGGCAGAACGTGAACGCATCGACAAGCTCAATCAGGCAGACTCGATGATCTTCACTACCGAGAATTTCCTTAAGGACAATGGAGATAAGATACCTGCTGACCAAAAACCAGCTATCGAATCAGCTCTCCAGCAGTTGAAGGATGCTCATAAGGCTGCCGATATAGCTGCCATCGATACTGCGATTAACAATCTCAATACAGTGATGCAGGCTGCCAGTCAGCAGATGTATAGTCAGGCAGGCGCACAGGCAGGTCCTCAGCAGGCACAGGACTTCAACCAAGGTGCACAGAATGCACAGCAGGGTGGAAATGAACAGGCTGCGGAAGACGCCGAGTTCGAAGAAGTGAAATGAGTTTGATAAGTTACCATCGGTAGTAAATAACGAGATCCGTGTAGCTCTTGTAGTTACACGGATTTTTCTTTGTGTTAAACTTTGTAATACTTGTGTTGTTTTCGGAATGATATCGTTTTTTATACCAAATCGTTCACGTGACACTTTGGTCGGTGAGATTCAAAAAAGACAAATACGTTTTTGCTCATTTTTCTTGTTTTTTTCTTCTATTTGAGAAAATAACTTTACCTCCGAAAAAGTGTCACAAGTGACAGTTATTCGGAGAATATAAAAGCTCTTTCCGAAACAATTCACATAAATATGCAGAACATCCAACACCAGATCAACGACCTCACAGCCTTTATGCTGACAGAGGTGTTTGCTGAGTTAGACGATGCAATGAAGGCGGTACTTGAGCGTAAGAAGGTGGAACTTTGTGGTAATTACTTCCTGCAGATAGCCGGCAATCTGAATCGCAATAAGAAGAAAGGTTGCTATGCTCCTCATAAGGCTGTGATGATTATGGCAGTCATGGAGCTGGTAAAGACTGGACATATCACAACAAACGTTGTTCATCTTGACTAGGAACTAAAGGACAAGTTCAAAGAAGTATGGCAGAGAGTAGTCCCTTGGGGAAGCCGGTTTAAATGTGAATATCACAATCCTTTCACCTATATGGATAGTGAACCGTTCTGGGATTTGTCCGATGATAAATATAAGGCATTCATCTCAATGGAGGCATTTTTCGCTTTCTCTCACGAGGAGTCTCGTATAGCAATAAGCAGCTTTCTAATCAGTACGATCAAGGAAGAAACTATCAGCGAAGCGTATAAGAACAATCGTATGGATATGAATTGGATGGTGGCAGAGGATATGATAGCGTTTACCCCTTTCTTAGGCTTCCTTGTCGCTATATGACGTGTGGATCAGAAGAGGCATGATGCAAACTGTCTATCTGTTTTTTAGTGCTTTGGCATATAGCTCTGCTTTCTGCTCCGTTTTCATGGGGTAGGCGCGCGAACTGCTTGGCATCCGGTAGATGCGGACAGAACGTTTGTTATAGACCACTTCAACATACGTGGCCACCCTGGGTTCTTCTACACCGAATTGGCGACAGAGAGTAGTGGTGGCAAGTTGTCCGGCAGTGATGATGGCATGACATAGCGGTATGCGGTCGAGCATGGCCTTAACGTCGGTTTCCTCAATGATGTCGAGATCTTTGTCTGAGGCAGTATTCTTGGTGCGTACCACCCTTGTTGCCGTGTCAAACATGGCGATACCTCTTTCCCTTAGGAATGTTTCTATCCTCTGTTGATCAAAGCGTTTCTCTCCTTTGACAATAAAATGCTCTTTGTCATGGAAAAAGATGATGCCCATGAGGCGCCACATGTCATTTTGGAAATTTGGATAAAAGAATGGCATACACCATCGGTGTTTGGCCGGTGGAAAAGTACCCAACATAAGTACTTTAGCCCCCTCGGGTATAAATGGTTCAAACGGATGAGTCTCTATCTTGTTGTTCATTGTGGGTTCGGAGATGCGGAAGTCCAACGGTGAGCGTATTGAGAAACAAGGAAGGAAGTGCAAGTATATAGAACAAAAAAACCGCAGGAGTGAATCCTGCGGTCAGTTTCCTTTTCGTAATACGTAACTTACTCAGCAACAGTGCTATCAGCAACAGTGCTATCAGCAGCAGCGCTATCAACAACTGCAGTGTCGGGAGTAGCAACAGAATCAGAATCTACAGGAGCAGCCTGATTTGTTTTGTTACCACAAGAAGCGAAAGAGATAGCTGCAACAGCTACGAATACCAAAACTAATTTTTTCATTTTTTCTAAGCTTTTAAACTGTAAAACAATCATTTGTTTATTAAAACGATGCAAAGGTATATATTTTTTCAATACGGCGAATCATTTTTTGTGATTTTTTTAGTGCTTGATTTGTAACATTTTTGTAATTAGCAGATAATCAGTGAATTATAAAGTGTTAAAAAATCACTTAATTTCTCATTCTTGAGCCATGTTATAGAAAAAGTATGGTTTTCTTGGAAATGAGGGTGTAGGCTCATAGAAAATGTTTACCTTTGCATTGTCTATACTT
>JAHAZN010000080.1 GCA_018385335.1 Prevotella sp. | reverse complement strand
CGGTGCTGGTCTCACCGGTATCACTATCGATGCCGCCACCTGTCTTACTCCCTATGTGGGCGTTCGTGCCGGTGTTGACTATTTCCCTAATGTCAAGGTAGATACAGATTTGGATGTTGAGATAGATGGTGAAACAAGACAATATTTTGGGCAATTAGGAAGTCTCAACAGCTTTGATGGTAACCTCCCTAAGAAGATTGAAGTTCAAGGAAAGACCAGCATGACCACCGGTCATATCCTCTTCGACATCCATCCCTTCAAGACTGGCTTCCGCATCACCGCCGGTGCCTATTTCGGAGGCTCAGAGATTATCTCCGTATATAACAAGGAACCGGGTTCCATGGCCAATATAGCTGCATATAATGCCAAACTTGCTGATGGAAGCCTTCAAACTCCCAATGTAGACGATCAGAAATTGCCATTGAGCCAGTTTAGTAAAGTAGGAGTAGCCCTTGGCGACTATTTCCTTTCTCCCAAGTCAGATGGCAGCATGGATGCCACCCTCGAGGTATCTAGCTTCCGTCCCTACCTCGGCATCGGTTTTGGCCATGCTGTCCCCAAGAAGCGTCTCGGCGTTCAGTTCGACCTCGGCGTTCAGTTCTGGGGTTCTCCCAAGGTATATCTTGATGGTGATAATGGAAGAGACCAGCTCACCGAGGAAGATGCCGATGGCGATGGTGGTGATGTCATCAAGACATTGAGTAAGATTACTGTTTATCCCAGTATGACCCTCCGCATCACCGGTCGCATCCTTTAATGAGCAGATGTGGACGACAGCGGGGAAAGACCGTTCGTTATAAGCAATAAAATAGGGCTGATACACACAGGTGTCAGCCCTATTTTTCATATTACACAACACTTTACCTTTGTTGTCGCCACTACTCTGGGTGAGTGAGTGTGATACCATTGTCAGCTATTGTGATGAGTCGCTGTTTGTAGAGATCGCCGACAGCCTTTTTGAATGTCTTCTTGCTCACCTTGAAGACCATGGCGATTTCAGCGGCGTCACTCTTGTCGCAGAGATGACAATGGCCACCATGCTCCTGAAGATAGTGAAGCAGGATAGAGCTGAAGTCGAGTGTCTGCTGTCGTCCAGTGCGCTGAATGGTGACATCAATCTTCTTATCCATGCGTATGTGATCGATATACCCCTTCAGTCGGTCACCTTTGTAGAGCGGACGGAAGAGCTGTTTGTCATAGACCATACCCATGTACCTGTTGTCAACGATCACCTTGAACCCCAGGTCAGTCTTCTGCCACACGAGGAGATCTACTTCGTCGCCATGTTTATAGGGAGGTCTGGAAGGCGAGAGATATTTCTCCACCTTCGCTGTGGCCATGATACGATAGCTCTCTTCGTCAACCTTCACATAGACCACATAACGGTTGCCCTTCACCATACGCTCTTTCTGCTCTCTGAAAGGACAGAAGAGGTCTTTCATCAGTCCCCAGTGGAGGAATGCCCCATATTGGTTGACCCATGCCACTTCGAGGCAGGCAAACTCACCCACCTGTACCAGAGGAGTGAGGGTGGTAGCCACAAGCCGTTCGTCGTGGTCGAGATAGAGAAACACCTCTATCTCATCGCCCACCTTACAGCCCTTAGGCACATAACATTTGGGTAGGAGAATCTCTCCGTGCTCCTCGCCCCCATCGAGGTAGCATCCGAAATCCACTTCTTTGACCACCTTGAGGCGGTTCATCTTTCCCAGTTCAATCATTAGTTTGTTCGTTTTCCCACTCCTCTCCAGTAGTAAGGAGAGATGTGTCGTTGATAATCATGCCGTCAGTGATATGTATGGTGCGGTCGGTGGTAGCAGCCAGCGTCTCATCGTGAGTGACGATGACGAAGGTCTGTCCCGTCTGCTCCCTCAGGTCGAAGAAGAGTTGGTGGAGCTCCGCCTTGTTCTTAGAGTCCAAGCTCCCCGAGGGTTCATCGGCGAGGATAACAGCAGGGTGGTTGACGAGAGCACGAGCTACAGCGATGCGCTGTTTCTCACCACCCGACAGTTCGTTGGGCTTGTGTTGGGCACGGTCGGAGAGCCCCATGAACTGCAGCAGTTCGTTGGCTCGCTCCTTGGCTTTCTTTGTTGAAGTTCCAGCGATGTAGGCAGGAATCATGATGTTTTCCATCGCCGTAAACTCAGGGAGAAGTTGATGAAACTGGAAGACAAATCCAAGGTGTTGGTTCCTGAATGCCGCCAGTCGGTCGGTCCCCAGCTTACTGATGTTCACTCCGTCGATGCACACTTCGCCTTTGTAGTCTCTGTCGAGCGTACCGATGATCTGTAGCAGTGTTGTCTTTCCTGCACCACTCGGTCCTACGATGCTCACCACCTCGCCTTTGTTGATATGAAGGTCGATGCCTTTGAGAACCTCTAAATGACCGAAACTCTTTCTTATTCCTTTTATGTCAATCATATTCTTCAGTTACTGTTAGTAAGTATTGCTCTCTCCTTTGATGAGCCCGCTGATGTCCGTTGAGAAGGTCGTCTCCCGTTCATCCAGTTGATGAGCGTAGAATAGATGCTCTCCTGTTCTATACGCTGCGGTGCGGTAAAGGTCATCACATCCTGCTGTTGTCCGTTTTGGTCTGGATAGACGATGATAAGGTTGCACGAAGGGAAGAACATAGTGAGTTCCTTTGGCAGGTTCTCAAAAGCCGGTTTATAAGACACCGTACCGCTGCGTGCGGAGATGACCACCAGCAAGTCATCCTCTTTCACCTCATCTTTGAGATTCACTATCTCCTTCCAGTGTTGCATATATACATACTCAGCCCTCACCTCGGGATGAGAGAGTTGGATATATCGGTTGATGAGCGTGTTGGTCTCCGTTCTCCCGTGGAAGATGATACGGCAGCCGAGGAGGTCAGCCATACGTGAGAGACGCTCTACCCACCGGTAGAAGCCCACCTCATATTCCACCCTTGAGGGAACAGCCACGATGATACGGCGGATAGTGTTGAGTGGTTGAAGGATACGGCAGATGAGAATCTGTCTGTTGATTTCTGATATCAGTCCCTGCGTATAAGCGCCCCAGAAGGTGTCACCAGGCTCCTGTTGTCTGTGTAGTGCCATGATGAGTTCGCTGGCATCATTCTCTTTAAAAGCATGTTTGATGCCGTTGGCGATGTTCGTAGCCAGTCGGCTCTGTGTCTGCATCCTCACATCAGCAGCATTGGCAGTGGCTTCGGCGCGTGTGAGTATTCTCCTTCCATTCTTGCTGTTGCGCTCGCTGTCAGTATTGTCATACACCACGTTGATACCCACCAGCCCCCTGTTCAGACGTTTGTTTCTCATTAGGATAGCTATCTGTACCAGTGCCTCAGCATCATCATCGTGCTGCAAGGTGAGCATGAGCTTCTCATCATCGCCCTTCTTCTCCTGTTCTGAGTTGTGCATGTTCTCCTGCATCACCACCTTTCTCGCCGCATTCTCCACCACCAGCGAACTGATGATACATGTGAAGAGAATCATTATCACCACACCGTTGAGCATGCTGACATCCACCAGATAACCGCCATCCACCATGAGGCTCATTCCCACCATGGTCATGGCGATGCCTCCAGCAGCGTGAGCTTCGGTGAGTCCAAACATAATATGCGCTGAGGTCCATGACATCTTGAAGCAGAAAGCCGACGAGTAGGCCGCTATCGCTTTGCCCACCGTGCCCACTACCACCATACAGAGCACCACCCATACCGTCTCCCAGCTATGGAAGAGTACTGTGATGTCGATGAGCATTCCCACACCTATGAGGAAATATGGGATGAAGAGCGCATTGCCGATAAACTCTATGCGGTTCATCAGCGGAGAGACACTCGGGATATAACGGTTGAGAATCAGTCCGGCGAGGAACGCTCCGAAGATACCTTCCATCCCACAAAACTCAGACA
Organism: Prevotella sp.; assembly: GCA_018385335.1. Lineage (GTDB taxonomy): Bacteria > Bacteroidota > Bacteroidia > Bacteroidales > Bacteroidaceae > Prevotella. Next base: position 36,948 of record JAHAZN010000080.1, on the reverse strand, counting down.
TGGCGGCACAGAGGAAGAGCACAGAGAGAATGTAGATATACAGCATCACCGCATCGGCATATCTGTTGAAGAACCACCGTGTGAGACGAGGTATGAGGAACACTGCTCCCACACAGAATGTCGCCACCTTGAGCATAAACACCACCCAGTAAGTGATGTCGGTGCCCCCTGCACCACGACCGACGCCAACGATGGCAGCAAGGACAAGGAGTGCCAGGGTGAGCGAGATCATCGATGAACCCACACTCAGCGTCACACTCGGGTGTTTCTGCAAACCATACCGGCATACGATAGGGTAGGCGATGAGCGTGTTTGACGAGAGGATACAGGCCAAGAGCAACGAGGCGAGGGGAGAATAGTCGAGGAGGAAGATGCCCACGAAATATGACAGGAAGAAAGGAACGAAGAAGGTGAGCAGACCGAAGAAGATGAATCTTATCCCCTTCTTCTTCATGTCGAGCACGTTCATCTCCAATCCCGCAAGAAACATGATATAGAGTAGTCCGACCTTCCCAAAAAGTTCAAACGACGAGTCGCGTTCCAGGATATTCAGTCCATACTGTCCCACCGCCACACCAGCGAGCACCATGCCTATAATATGTGGTATTCGCAGTTTGGTGCGTACGATTGGTGCGAAAAGGATGATGCACAACACCACGAAGAAGATGAGTGTTGGGTCGGTGATGGGAAAATATTGTGAAATATCAGGCATAGTAAGCATATTCTCTTGCAATTCCGCATGCAAAGGTGCAAAAAAAATATCAGATTTTAATGAATATTGCACCAAAAGTTGTACTTTTGCAGCCAAAATAGGCTGTTTGCAGGCACTCTTTTATGTTGGGTGGCCGTTTCAGTGCCTTTTCGGTAAGACAAAGTAATAACAATAAAGATAAAGACAGACTTATGAAAGTAGCAATTGTGGGCGCGAGTGGCGCCGTTGGACAAGAGTTTCTCCGCGTGTTGGCAGAGAGAAACTTCCCCATGGATGAGTTGGTATTGTTCGGTTCCGAACGCAGTGCAGGTACAAAATATACCTTCCGTGGCAAGGAATATGAGGTGAAGCTCTTGCAGCACAATGATGATTTCAAGGATGTGGATATCGCCTTCACCTCTGCTGGTGCAGGTATCTCCAAGGAGTTTGCTGCCGATATCACCCGATATGGAGCAGTGATGATTGACAACTCCAGCGCTTTCCGTATGGATGAAGATGTGCCTTTGGTCGTGCCTGAGTGCAATGCCGAGGATGCCCTCAACCGTCCTCGCGGTATCATCGCCAACCCCAACTGCACCACCATCATGATGGTCGTGGTGCTAAAACCTTTGGAGCAACTCAGTCATATCAAGCGCATACATATTGCCAGTTATCAGAGTGCCAGTGGAGCAGGAGCAGCAGCAATGGCAGAGCTCCAGCAGCAGTATAAGGACCTTGTTGAGGGCAACGAGGTGACGGTGAAGAAGTTCCCTCATCAGTTGGCATATAATGTCATCCCACAGATTGATGTATTCCAACCCAATGGCTACACCAAGGAGGAGATGAAGATGTTCAATGAGACCCGTAAGATTATGCACAGCGATGTGAAGTGTTCGGCGATGTGCGTGCGCGTCTCTTCGCTGAGGGCCCATAGCGAGTCGGTGTGGATAGAGACCGAGCGCCCCATCTCTGTGGAAGAGGCCCAGCAGGCTATCGCCGCAGCCCCTGGTGTGACGCTGCAGGACGATCCCGCTAACCTCGTTTACCCCATGCCTATGGATACAGCAGGCAAGGACGATATCTATGTAGGTCGTGTGCGTAAGGACCTCTCTGATGACTGCGGACTCACCTTCTGGCTCAGTGGCGACCAGATACGCAAGGGAGCTGCTCTCAATGCAGTGCAGATAGCAGAATACCTCATCAAAGTGGGGGATGTGAAATAATAAAACAGATTTGCAATGGGTTATATCTCAGAGGCAATTATTGTCGCCGCAGGTGTCGTGGTGCTCGGTAGGTGCATCCAGGCAGGAGTGAGTGAGGTGGCTAACAAGGACCGTGTGGTTACTGTCAAAGGGCTCGCAGAGAAGGAAGTGTATGCTGACAAGGTGACGTGGCCTATCCCCACCAAGGAGTTGGGCAACGACCTTCCCGAACTCTATGAACGCATCAATACCACCAACTCCAAGGTGAAGCAGTTTCTCCTAAAGAACGGCATCAAGAACGAGGAGATAAGTATCAATGCACCCGTGGTCATCGACCTCAACGCTGACCAGTGGAACAATAATCTGCGCAGTTTCAGATATAACATCACCTCGGTCATCACCGTCACCTCTAACAATGTGAAACTCGTGCGCAGCATCATCGCCCGCCAAGGAGAGTTGCTGAAGCAGGGAGTGGCTGTTGTTGACGGAGGCTACGAGAACAAGGTGCAGTATGAATACGTGTCGTTTAAGTCGATGAAACCCAAGATGCTGAAGGAGGCGATAGAGAATGCTGAGGCTACAGCCAAGCTCTTCGCCGAGAGCAGTGATGGTGAGCTGGGAGCGATAAAACGTGCCGACCAGGGACAGTTCACTATCGAAGACCGCGATCCTAACACACCCTATATTAAGAAGGTGAGGGTGGTGACCACAGTGACCTATGATTTAGACGACTGACCACCTATTCCCTTCATGGAGAGTAAGAGAATATGAGATATGCAGTGATTGGAACGGGCGCCATCGGTGGCTATTACGGAGCTATACTGGCGAGAGCTGGCAACGAGGTTCATTTCCTCCTTCACAGCGACTATACACATGTGGTAGCGCACGGACTGCAGGTGATGTCGTGTGACGGAGATTTCGTGTTGCCCCGAGTGCATGCCCACCAGTCAACGGCTACCATGCCACAGGTAGATGTCGTGCTCGTAGGTCTCAAGTCGGTGAACAACCACCTCTTGGATACCCTCCTCCCACCATTGCTGAAGGCTGATACCATCGTGGTGCTCATACAGAATGGTATCGGATTGGAAAGCGACCTGCAGGAACGTTTCCCACAGCTCCATATTGTGGCAGGCCTCGCCTTCATCTGTTCAGCCAAGACCGAGCCCGGTGTCATCCGTCATCAGTGTTATGGCAATATCAACCTTGGCAACTACAGTTGTCCCGATGAGGAGCGCCTCGCCCTATTAGTAAGAGAAATGAAAGCGGCAGGGATAGGTACCGCCCTGGTGGAATATCAAGAAGCCCGATGGAAGAAAGCCGTATGGAACATGCCCTTCAACGGCATGACGGTGGCCCTCAATACGACCACCGACCAACTCCTTGCCCATCCCTCTACCCGCATGCTCATACGTCAGCAGATGAGCGAAGTGGTAGGGGCAGCCCAAGCCCTGGGTGTAACAGCTGTCACCGAGGATTTTGCTGACAAGATGATAGAGAACACCCTGCGCATGGTGCCCTATGCACCATCGATGAAGCTCGACTATGATTATCATCGACCAATGGAGATAACATATCTCTATAGTCGCCCCATTGCTGAGGCAGCAAAAGTAGGATTTCGGATGCCGCAGTTGGAGATGCTGGAGGCAGAACTGAAATTTTTAGAAAAAAAAGAGCTTCAACGATAGAATTACATATTTATTTGATATATTTGCAGGCGTTAGACTAATCATCCTGCAACTATGAAATATATAGCATTGCCTGATTTAGGTACACAGCGACTATCGTTTTACTTGGCGATGGAGGAATATGTGGCGCGCAATGTGGATGAAGATGATTGCTTTTTTATGTGGCAGGTGGAGCCCAGTGTTATCTTCGGAAGAAACCAACTGATTGAAAATGAGGTGAATCTCGACTATTGTCGGGCACATCATGTGATGACTTATCGCCGCAAGAGCGGTGGAGGCTGTGTCTATGCAGACATGAGCAACGTGATGTGCTCCTATATCACCAAGGCCGACAATGTAGCGCTTACCTATAACCGATATATCAACATGGTGGTGCTGGTGTTGCGCAAACTGGGTGTGGAAGCCCGCGCCGGTGGACGTAACGACATCATGATAGGCGACCGTAAGGTGTCGGGCAACGCCTTCTATCATCTTCCAGGACGTAGTATTGTGCATGGTACACTGCTCTATGACACCAACATGCAAAATATGGTGGGCGCCATCACCCCCACCAATGAGAAACTGCTCAGCAAGGGAGTGGAGAGCGTGCGACAGCGCATCGCACTGCTCAAAGACTATCTCTCCGTGAGTCTCGACGAGGTGAAGAACACTATGCGCTCAACACTCTGCGACGGAGAGATAATGCTCAACGAACACGATATTGAAGCCATCAGAGAGATAGAGCGCGAATATCTATCACCCTCCTTCATCTACGGCAATAATCCCAAGTACACGATAGTGAAAAAGAGAAGGATAGAAGGCGTGGGAGAGTTTGAACTGAGGATGGAGATGAAGAACAGACTCATCAGTGACGTTAACCTCGTGGGCGACTTCTTTATCGTGGGCGATCTCGATGGTGCGCTGCTAAAGCCTATGAAGGGCGTGGAACGCTCGGAAGAGGCGCTGGCATCGGTGATTCCAGAACACACCGAAGAGATTATCCTTCATCTCAAACGCGAAGACCTCATCAGCATGATGACCGACAGCAACCTCAGCACCCCCGATGGCTTATGAAATGACAGATATGTAACCTTAAAATAAAAGCTATGACAAACAAAAGAACCTGTCTTTATGACAAACACGTGGCATTGGGAGCCCTCATCAGTCCTTTCGGTGGTTTCGACATGCCTATTCAATACACAGACATCAAGGACGAACATATTGCCGTGAGAACAGCCTGTGGCGTGTTCGATGTGTCGCACATGGGCGAGGTGACCGTGAGTGGTCCCGATGCTGAACGCTATGTCAACCACATATTTACCAACAATGTAACGAGGATGGCCGTGGGAAAAATTCTCTATGGCATGATGCTCTATGAGGATGGAGGAACAGTGGACGACCTGCTGGTTTACAAGATGGGAGAGAACGATTTCTTTATCGTTATCAATGCCTCGAACATCGACAAAGACTGGCAGTGGATGAGTAGTCATGCCGAGGGCTATGACATCTGTCTCACCAACCGCTCCGACGACTATGGACAGTTGGCTGTGCAGGGACCGCTCGCCGAAGAAGTGATGCGTGATGTGCTGCATCTTGATGTCAGCGAACTAGTGTTCTATACCACCAAGACCATCGGACAGCTCATCGTCAGCAGAACAGGATACACTGGTGAAGATGGATTTGAAATCTATGGCAGCCCCGATGAGATAAGAGAGATGTGGGATGCACTCATCAGCAGCGGACGGTGCAAACCCTGTGGACTGGGCTGCCGCGATACACTGCGCTTCGAGGTTGGATTGCCCCTCTATGGTGATGAACTCTCGGAAACCATCTCGCCCATCATGGCAGGATTGGGAGTGTTCTGTAAACTGGATAAGGAAGAGTTTATCGGACTCGACGCCCTCAGAACACAGAAAGAGCAGGGAGTAGCCAAGAGACTCGTGGGTATCGAACTGGCAGATAAGGCTATCCCACGTCATGGTTATCCCGTGCTGAGTGAGGGTAGGGTGGTCGGCGAGGTGACCACAGGCTATCACACCATCTCCACCGACAAGAGTGTGTGTATGGCACTCGTGGAGAGCGCCTGTGCCACACTCGGTACACCGTTAGATATCCAGATAAGGAAGAAGACCTTTGCTGGTACCGTTGTCAAAAAACGTTTCTATGATAAACACTACAAGAAATAAATATTCATTTTTTAATAACTAAAAAACTTAATACTATGGCAAAAGTGATTGAAGGACTCTATTATGCAGAGTCACACGAATATGTGAGAGTGGAAGGCAACTATGGTTACATTGGTATCACCGATTATGCACAGCATGCGCTGGGTAATGTCGTTTATGTCGATCTGCCCGAGGTGGACGATGAGGTGACAGCAGGCGAGGAGTTTGGAGCTGTAGAAAGCGTAAAGGCTGCCAGCGACCTCTTTGCTCCAGTAAGCGGCACGGTGGTAGAAGTGAACGAGGCACTCGAAGATGAGCCCGAACTGCTCAATAAGGATGCCTTTGAAAACTGGATAATCAAGGTGGAACTGAGCGATCCTTCTGAGCTTGACAACCTGATGGATGCTGCCACCTACGAAACAAAATGTCAAGGATAAGAAAGAGCTCCCATGATGTATAAATTCTTTCCCCATACCGAAGAGGAGGTGAGAGAGATGCTCCATCGCATTGGCGTGCAGACGCTTGATGACCTCTATGCCGAGGTGCCCGAATCCATTCGCTTCAAAGGCGATTATGAGTTGCCCGAGTCAATGAGCGAGATAGAGGTGAGACAGCTGTTCAGACAGTTAGGCGACACCAACCGCCAGCTTATCTGCTTTGGAGGTGCAGGTGTCTATGACCACTATGCACCTGCAGCCATACAGAGCATCATCAGCAGGTCGGAGTTTCTCACGGCCTACACTCCCTATCAGCCCGAGATCTCTCAAGGCACGCTCCATTACATCTTCGAATACCAGTCGATGATGGCAGAGCTCACGGGCATGGACATCTCTAATGCCTCCCTTTATGACGGTTCAACAGCCACGGCAGAGGCAGTGATGATGTGTGTGGCTGCTGCCAAGAAAGCACAGCGAGTGATTCTCTCAGCTACCCTCGACCCCAAGGTGAGGGCCGTGGTGGATACCTATGCCCATTTTCATGGCATCACCATTGATACCCTGCCTGAAGTTGACGGCGTGGCTGACGGCGTGGCCCTCGAGACCATGCTTGCTCAGGGAGATGTGGCTGGTGTCGTGGTGCAGCAACCCAACTACTACGGTATTGTAGAAGACTATTCAGGATGGGCAGAGACCATCCATAAGGCCAAGGCCCTCTTTGTTGTCAACGGAGTGGCTGCCGACCTCGCCGTACTGAAGACACCAGGTGAGTGGGGCGCTGATATCGCAGTGGGCGACGGTCAGAGTCTGGGTATCCCCATGGCATATGGTGGACCTTATGTGGGCTATATGTGCTGTACAGAGAAACTGTTGCGCAAACTGCCAGGACGTATCGTTGGAATGACGAAGGATGAGCGCGGACAGCGCGCCTTTGTTCTTACACTACAGGCACGTGAGCAGCATATCCGAAGGCAGAAAGCCACATCGAACATCTGTTCCAACCAGTCGCTCATGGCACTCTATGTCACCATTTACATGGCGCTGATGGGCAAACAGGGACTCTGTGAAGCTGCTGAACTCTCCTATGCAGGAGCACATTACCTCTATGACAGACTGATGGACGAAGGACTCTTTACACCCGCCTTCCAACAGCCCTTCTTCAATGAGTTCTGCGTGCGTTATGATGGTGAGGTGGATCAGCTCATCAATGCCATGGCAGAAGAGGGATTCTTTGCCGGTGTGAAAGTGGCGGACAACTGTTTGATGATTGCCGTTACGGAGCAGCGTACCAAAGAGGAGATAGATCGTTTTGTTGAGGCACTGAAAAAAAGAATAAGGCAATGAACAACAAACTATATGGTGACCTGATTTTCGAACGGTCGCACACAGGAAGAAAGGGCTACTCTCTGCCCAAGAACAGGATGGGACACTATGAGGTGCCCTCCTCATGGCGTCGGACTACAGCACCACAGTTGCCCGAATGTGACGAGATGACTGTGGTGAGACACTATACCAACCACAGCGAGAACAACTTCGGCGTGAACAACGGGTTCTATCCCCTTGGCAGTTGCACGATGAAATATAACCCATGTATCAACGAGGAGATAGCTACCCTGCCTCAGTTTGCTCAGCTCCACCCCCTTCAGCCGTCATCTACGACACGCGGTGCGCAGGCGGTGTGCCATCTGCTCGAGCAGGCACTCTGCACCCTCACCGGGTTGCACGCCTTTACCCTCAAACCCTTTGCAGGAGCACATGGCGAGCTCACAGGACTGATGGTTATCCGTGCCTATCATGAGCAACGCGGAGATACGAAACGCATCAAGGTCATCGTTCCCGACTCTGCACACGGCACCAATCCTGCCTCGGCAGCTGTCTGCGGACTGGAGGTGGTAGAGGTGAAGAGTATGGATGACGGAACCATTGACACTGAGCATCTCAAAACACTCCTCGACGACAGCGTGGCGGCGATGATGATGACCAACCCCAACACGCTGGGACTCTTCGAAAAACGTATTCCTGAGATAGCAGCCATGGTACACGACTGCGGAGCACTGCTCTATTATGATGGTGCGAACCTCAACCCACTGCTCGGCGTATGCCGTCCTGGCGATATGGGCTTCGATGTGATGCACATCAACCTCCACAAGACATTCTCCACACCTCATGGCGGAGGAGGACCAGGAGCTGGTCCCGTGGGTGTGAGAAAGGGTTTGGAAAACTTCCTGCCTTGTGTGAGTCCCTATCATGGCAATTTTGCCGTGGCGATGCGAGCCTATGCCTATATCCTTTCCCTCGGACGCGACAACGTGAAGATGGTTGGTCCGCTGGCTACCCTTAATGCCAACTATATCAAGGAGTGTCTCAAGGATGAGTTCCTCCTGCCTATCGACGGATTGTGTAAGCATGAGTTTGTCTTCGACGGACTGAGAGACAAGTCAACAGGCATCACGACGATGGATGTTGCCAAGCGACTGCTCGACTATGGTTATCATGCGCCCACCATCTATTTCCCGCTCCTTTTCCATGAGTCACTCATGATTGAGCCTACCGAGAACGAGAGTAAGGAGACCATCGATGGTTTCATCGAGGTGATGAAACGCATCGCCCAGGAGTCGCGTGAGACACCGGAGATGGTGAAGAGTGCGCCCCACAACACTCCGATAGGACGTGTGGACGATGTGCTGGCTGCCAAACATCCTGTGACAACCTATCAACAGATGAAAGGAGAAGCCGATGACAACCACTGACCTCATTATCATAGGTGCAGGGCCCGGAGGTTACCGGGCCGCTGCCTATGCCGCTGCTAATGGACTTCAGGTGGTGCTCATAGAGCGCGACAACCTTGGAGGCACCTGTCTGAACCGCGGCTGCATACCCACCAAGACCCTGGTGCGTAATGCTGAGGTGCTGGCTGCCTTTGCCGAGGCGGAGCAATATGGTATTGCTCCCGGTGAACTTCATTTCGACTTGCGTCAGGCCATTGCCCGCAAAGATGCCGTCGTTGAACAGTTGCGCAGTGGGATAGCTACACTCCTTGATGTACCAGCCATCACTATGGTAGCAGGACATGCTACCTTTGTTGACAGTCATACCGTGGAGGTAGAGGGAGAACAGTATCATGCACCCCATATCCTCATCGCCACCGGTTCTGCTGCCAAGCAGCTCCCTATACCTATGGCCGAAGGTATGGTGTGCTCGTCAGACCAACTGCTCTCAGCCACCGAACTGCCCCACCATCTATGTATCATAGGTGCCGGCGTGATAGGAATGGAGTTTGCCTCTATCTATCGTCAGTTTGGCTGCGAGGTCACTGTCATAGAGTTTCTCAAAGAGTGTCTTCCTGCCTTAGACAGTGACATCGCAAAACGTCTGCGTAAGTCATTGGAGAAACGCGGAGTCAACTTCGAGATGCTGTCGGCCGTGAAGGAAGTGAGAGCGGGCGAGGTCGTCTATGAGAAGAAAGGCCGTCCCGCGGCAGTCAGCTGCGACAAGGTGCTGATGGCCGTAGGCCGCCGTCCACTCGTTGACGGACTCTCTCTAGAGAATGCAGGCATTGTCTATAGCAACAAAGGAATAGAGGTTGACGGACATCTACAGACCAACGTGACGGGAGTTTATGCTATCGGTGATGTGAACGGGCGACAGCTCTTGGCGCATGCAGCCACCATGCAAGGCATCAAAGCCGTGAATCATCTTCTCGGACGACAGGATAATATCGACCTCTCGCTGATGCCGGCAGCTATCTTCACTCTTCCCGAGGCAGCGAGCGTAGGCAAGAGCGAGGATGAGTGTAAGGAACAACAGCTCAACTACCGTTGTCTTAAGGCCTTTCATAGGGCCAATGGCAAGGCGTTGGCCATGAATGAGACCGAGGGAATGGTGAAGCTAATGGTAGATAACGAGAGCGACCTTATCCTCGGATGTCATGCCTTTGGTGCCCATTCGGCTGATATGATTCAGGAGGTGAGTGTGCTCATGGCTACCCATGCCACTCATGCCGCACTCAGAGAGATGATACATATCCATCCCACCATCGGAGAGATGTTACAGGAGATGTAGGAGAAGAGTTGATGTACAGAGGATGTCGTGGGACGAGTGACACAAAACCTCCTGTTTGTTTTGTTGTTCCACTCTTTTCCACTATCTTTGCATCTCGTTTATTACTCATCTAAAAGTGAAAGAAGATAACACAGGCCTTCTTGGCCAGATAAAATATCCCAATGACCTGAGACAGCTGAAAGTGGAACAGTTGCCTCAGGTTTGTGAAGAGCTTCGACGTGATATCCTCAATGAGCTTTCTGTCAACCCAGGACATTTGGCCTCCAGTCTTGGCGTGGTGGAGATCACAGTGGCTCTCCACTATGTCTATAACACCCCCAACGACCGCATCGTATGGGACGTAGGACATCAGGCTTACGGACATAAGATTCTCACAGGAAGAAAGGAGCGTTTTTTTACCAACCGAAAGAAGGGTGGTATCATGCCCTTCCCCTCACCCTTGGAGAGCGAATATGATACCTTTACCTGTGGACATGCCTCCAACTCTATCTCTGCTGCCCTCGGTATGGCTGTGGCAGATAGAGAGAGCGACCGTCATGTGGTGGCTGTGATAGGCGATGGCGCGATGAGCGGTGGACTGGCTTTTGAGGGGCTCAACAATGCCTCGTCAACACCTAATAACATGCTTATCATACTCAATGATAACAATATGAGTATCGACCGCAGTGTGGGAGGCATGAAGGAGTATCTGCTCAAACTCAACACCAATGAGACTTATAATGCCCTGCGATTCCGACTGTCGCGATGGCTCCATTCCAAAGGCTATCTCGAGGATGACCGCCGCAAAGGAATCATCCGTCTGAGCAATGCCCTGAAATCGGCTATCAGTCATCAGCAGAATATCTTTGAAGGACTGAATATCAGATACTTCGGACCCTTCGACGGACATGACATTATCGAACTGGTGCGTATCTTGCGACAGTTGAAGGAGATGAAAGGCCCTAAGCTCCTCCATCTACATACCACCAAAGGAAAGGGATATGAACCGGCAGAGCGACATGCCACCCTATGGCATGCACCGGGGAAATTTGATGTAGATACCGGTGAACGACTGATTCACGACACCTCGGGCGAACCACCACGCTATCAGGATGTGTTTGGCGAGACCCTCTTGGAACTGGCACAGCAGAATGAGAAGATTGTGGGTGTGACACCAGCCATGCCTACGGGATGCTCTATGAATATCATGATGAAGGCGATGCCCCAGCGTACCTTTGATGTGGGCATAGCTGAAGGACATGCCGTCACCTTCTCCGCAGGTATGGCTACCGAGGGATGGCTCCCTTACTGCAATATCTATAGTGCTTTTGCCCAACGTGCCTATGATAACATCATCCATGATGTGGCTATCGCACGGCTCAATGTTGTGCTCTGTTTCGACAGGGCAGGACTGGTGGGCGAAGATGGTCCCACTCATCACGGAGCCTTCGACCTCGCCGCACTCAGACCAGTGCCTCATCTCACCATCGCCTCGCCTATGGACGAGCGTGAGTTGCGCCGACTGATGTTCACCGCCCAACTGCCTGACATGGGACCTTTCGTTATTCGTTATCCACGAGGCCAAGGCTCGTGTGTTGACTGGCGCTGCCCGTTAGAAGCAGTTGAGGTGGGCAAGGGACGCTGTCTGAAAGAAGGAAAGAGCATGGCGGTCATCACCCTTGGTCCGATAGGATATCTCGCTGCCGAGGCTATCAGTGAGGTGGAGCAATCTCATCGTACACAGGGCGATGGCGCACTGAGCATCGCTCACTATGACCTGCGATTCCTCAAACCCCTCGACGAGACCATGCTCACTGCCATAGGAGAACAGTACCAACGGGTGCTCTGCATAGAAGATGGCGTGAGAAATGGAGGTATGGGAAGTGCAGTGCTCGAATGGATGAGCGACCATGGCTATGCGCCTCGTGTGGTAAGGCTCGGTCTGCCCGATGAGTTCGTACCACATGCCACCGTAGGCGAGCAGTATCATCTTCTTGGCATAGATAAAGAAGGTATAAGAAAAGAGATTGAAGCGATGCTCTCTCGATAACGAGAAGAAAAATCATCACACAAGAACATAAACATCTTATTATGAAGATTATCATAGCAGGAGCAGGTGCCGTGGGCACCCATCTGGCCCGACTACTCTCTCGAGACCATCAGGACTGCATACTCATCGATGAGGATGAGAACCGTCTTGACGGACTGGATGTCCAATACGATATCATGACCCTCCAGGGCTCACCCACGAGTATTAAGATGCTGAAAGAGGCAGGGATAGAACATACCGACCTCTTTGTGGGTGTCACCCCTGATGAGAGCAAGAATATGAACTCTTGTATCCTTGCTCATGCCCTGGGAGCTGCAAAGACCGTTGCGCGCATTGATAATTATGAATATCTGGCCCCCCATCTCTCTCCTTTCTTCAAGGAACTCGGTATCGATTCCCTTATCTATCCCGAGGTGCTGGCTGCCATCGACATCAACAACGGACTGAAGATGAGTTGGGTGCGACAGCGATGGGATGTGCATGGAGGAGCCCTGGTGATGCTCGGTGTGAAGCTCCGTGAGACCTGTGAGATTCTGAACCGACCGCTGAGAGAACTGTGTGGACCCGATGACCCCTATCATGTGGTGGCTATCAAACGAGGTGATGATACGCTCATCCCAAGTGGTAACGACGAACTGAGGGTGGGTGACCTCGCATATTTCATGACCACAAAGGAGTATATCTCCTATATCCGAAAGATCACAGGAAAAGAACATTATGCCGACGTGAAGAACGTCATCATCATGGGAGGAGGAAAGACCACCGTGCGTGCTGCACTCACTGCTGCCGACTATATGAACATCAAAATCATTGAGGAGGATGCTGCCCGATGCGAAAGGCTTAACGTGTTGCTCAATGATTCCAATACCATAGTTATCCATGGCGATGCCCGCGATGTGAGTCTGCTCATCGAGGAGGGAATAGAGAATACCCAGGCTTTTGTCGCCCTCACCGACAATACAGAGTCTAATATCCTGGCCTGTCTCACAGCCAAGAAACTTGGAGTAAGGAAGACCATCGCTATGGTAGAGAACCTCGATTATGTGAGTATGGCCGAGGGCCTCGACATTGGTACCATCATCAATAAGAAGACGGTGGCTGCCAGTCATATCTATCAGATGATGCTCGATGCCGACGTGAGCAATCTGCGCTCGCTGATGATGGCCGACTCTGATGTGGTGGAGTTTGTTGCCGCTGAAGGCTCTCCTGTCACACGCCGACCAGTGAAAGAACTCGGTCTGCCCTTTGGGGTGACGATAGGAGGACTGGTGCGCGACGGCAAAGGAATACTCGTGAATGGTAACTCGCGTATCGAGGCTGGTGACTCGGTGATGGTGTTCTGTCATGAACACGCATTGAAGAAAACAGAGAAATACTTTAAGAAGAGCAAGCTATGGTAAACTATCGCATGATAGCCAAGATTATCGGTCAGTTGCTCCTATTGGAGAGTCTGCTGATGTTCGTCTGTCTTGGTGTGGCTGTGGGTTATGGCGAAGACGATGTGCTGGCGTTTCTCCTCTCTGCCACCATCACCTCCTCGGTAGGTATGGCGTTCAAGTATCTTGGAAGGCGGTCGGGCAACAACCTCAACCGTCGCGACTCCTATCTCCTGGTGACAGCCACATGGATCGTATTCAGTGCCTTTGGCATGCTCCCCTTCCTTATAGGAGGCTATATCACCAGTGTCACCGATGCCTATTTTGAAACGATGTCGGGTTTCACCACCACGGGAGCTACCATCCTCGATGATGTAGAGTGTCTGCCTCATGGCATCCTCTTTTGGCGCACCCTGAGTCAGTGGATAGGTGCGTTGGGAATAGTGTTCTTCACCATTGCTATCCTTCCTTCTATGGTAGGAGGAAGTATGAAGGTCTTTGCCGCCGAGGTCACAGGACCGTTTAAGTCGAAGATGCACCCCCGCCTCACCACCAGTGCCAAGTGGCTGTGGTCTATCTATCTGGCACTCACCATCGCCTGTATTATCTGCTATTGGGTGGCTGGTATGACGTGGTTTGACAGCATCAACTATTCGATGACTACGACAGCGACAGGAGGTTTCGCACCACATAATGACAGTGCCAAATATTTCATCTCCCCTGCCATCGAGTATATCAGCATCGCCTTCCAGTTTATGGCAGGAACGAACTTCGTGTTGCTCTATGCTTTTCTGTTTAAGGGACAGGTGATGCAGCTGTTACGCAATTCGGAGTTTCGACTCTACATAGGTGTGGTTGCCGGAGCAACGGTGTGGATTATGTATATCCTCCTCACTCGTCTCAACTATGACCTTGAGCAGGCTTTCCGCAGTGCGCTCTTTCAGGTGGTCTCTTTTATCACCACTACCGGACTCTTCAACGATGATGCGGGAAAGTGGCCACATATCACGTGGGTCATCCTTGGTTGCTGTATGTTCATAGGTGCCTGTGCCGGTTCTACGTCAGGAGGATTCAAGTGTATCCGTGGTGTGATGATTATCAAGGTGGTACACAATGAGTTTCGTCATCTCCTCCATCCCAATGCCGTGTTGCCCGTGAAGGTGAATGGTCAGACGATACCTCCCGCGAAAATCTCTTCACTCTTAGCCTTCTTTGCCGTCTATATCCTGATGTGTCTGGTGACAGCCACCATCATGATAGCAGCAGGTATCGACCACACCAATGCCATCACCATCTCGTTGAGTTGTATGAGTAATGTGGGTCCGACACTTGGAACAGAGATAGGACCGGTGATGTCGTGGAGTTCGCTCCCCGACACCATCAAGTGGATCTGTTCGTTGCTGATGTTGATGGGACGTTTAGAGGTGATGACCGTCTTCGTTCTCTTCACCCGCAGTTACTGGAAGGAGAACTGATCATCCTGTGAGGGGATAAGAATGAGGGTTCACTGGGCATCGAGATAATTTCTGATGTCCTCCTGCAGTAGCTTAAATTGTTCACATCCCATATATCCAGTATTTCGCTTGAGCGACGTCCTTATGTCGGAGATACTGTTCTCATAACATGATAGTTCGTTGTACATCTGCGTACGGTGAACAGCAGTGCGGTGTATCTCGTCTTCACGCTCTAAGCGAAGTCTGTTGCACACCTTGGTGAGGAGCGGCACCACCACTGTGTCGCTGAGATGATGTCCCTGGATATAGAGATAGGTCTCTTCGGGCTTCACTCCCAGACGCCTCAGGTCGTCGCTTGTCGCCTGCCACTCTTCTTCTCCCTTAGGAAATCTCTTCTTGAGCGTTTCCATCTTTCTCTTCACCTTCCTTCTGAGATGTTCGAGAACCCCTTGAGGATGACTGATGTCGAAGCGTCCCGTCTCCACCACCTGACAGAAATCAGAGAGCGAGAATTCCCCATGCCAGCCCTTGCGATACATCCATATCGACCAGACGAAGAGAGGATAGATAATCTCCGAGTAGGTCTTGAAGAACCGTTCAAAGTTGAACACAGCGTGGTCGTTGAGCGTTATCATCACACATACCTGGTGCAGACTCTCAGCATAGCACTGATAGTTCTCGATGGCATAGACATAAGAATGAAAGACGTAGGGGTTCTCCAGAATAAGTTTTGATGTAGCGGTAACCCCCTGTAGCAGGTAGTCGTAGTCTGCATCGACGCAGGCTATCATATCCCTTCCCATGTGGTTACCCTCCACGAGTGCCATGAGAGCCGATTTCTTCCCTCGTGCCAACCTACTCCTTGTGGGCAGCATCACTTCGAAATATCTCTCTTTGTCCTCCATGGCATTGAGCACAGTACGCCAGAAGAACACATCATCGTAGCTCTCCACGTAGGCCACAATACGCCTTCTGGCGTTCTTGGGCCTCATCCTGTTCGCTGCCTCGATATAGCGAGAGTTGATGGCCTCGTTCAGTTTGCTCATAGCTATAGGGTAATGTCGCTCACCTCCGTCACCTTGTCCATCCATCCGTTCATGATGACAGCAGGAGAGTGAGTGGTGAGAATAATCTGCACGTTGGGATTGAGATCGGTAATCATCTCAATGAGCTTCTGTTGCCATTCAATATGCAGACTCACCTCTGGCTCATCCATGAGGAGCACCGAGTGACGGTTGTCCTCCACGAGTACGGTGAGCAGGATGACGAGCATCTGTTTTTCTCCGCTCGACAGTTGGTATGGTGAGAGCTGTTCGCCTATCTGTGTGAACATTATCTCGTTTTTCGTGCGGATAATCTTCTTCCCTGTATCGGCAAACAGGCGGTCGGTCATATCTTGGAATTTCTTTTTAGCCTCGGAGAT
The DNA here is from genome assembly GCA_018385335.1 of Prevotella sp. Lineage (GTDB taxonomy): Bacteria > Bacteroidota > Bacteroidia > Bacteroidales > Bacteroidaceae > Prevotella. The sequence goes on along the minus strand of JAHAZN010000080.1, from coordinate 20,445 downwards.
TCTCGCCGCCTCGGCTGCTGCGTTCTCGCCCCCTCGCTGTAGCACTTCGATGATGCGGTTACCGATGTTCACCTGGTAGTCGAGATATTTACGCTGCAGCTGATAGAGCTGCCAGTCGAGTTCTGTTGCCACCGAAGCATCCACGATGCGGCTCACCGTCTCGCTCGACACCAGCGGTCGGTCGAAGCTCCTTATCACATCAAACCTCACCATCGATGCCTCTTCGGGCCACACTTTGATTTTTACGCCAGGCAGCGGATTGTCGCTGAGTTCGCCGCCGCGAAGCAGACTCTTCACCACCTTGTTGAGGATGGTGCTCTTGCCCACACCATTGATACCACTGAGGATATTGACCTTGGGGTCGAGATCCCAGACGATGTGTTTCTGTCCGCTCCAAAGAGAGTCGATCTCTATGCGCGTGATGTAGTCAGCATATTTCTGTACCATAGCATTATCTCTCCTTCTCTTAGCTATATGTTTTTCTTATTTGCAAAAATACATAAAGCCATGGTTTATTGCCATGGCTTTACCTGTATATTAAACTATATTAACCGATATTTGCGTTTGTTGCGCGCTGCTCATACCATCAGTTGAGCCACCTCTTTGGCCAGTGCTTCTGCAGCCTCCATTGTCGGTGCTTCGCTATAGATGCGGATAATGGGTTCGGTATTAGAGCGGCGCAGGTGTACCCAACTGTCAGCAAAGTCGATTTTCACCCCATCGATGAGAGTGATACGCTGGTCGTTATAGTGTGTCTTCACGCGGTTGAGCAAGGCATCGATGTCGGTATCGGCAGTGAGGTCAACACGGTGTTTCGCCATGAAATAGGTGGGCAGAGAAGCACGGAGTTCGCTCACACGGCATCCCTTCTCAGCGAGTGAGGAGAGGAAGAGGGCGATGCCTACGAGGGCGTCGCGTCCGTAGTGGCAAGGAGGATAGATGACACCACCGTTACCCTCGCCTCCGATGACAGCGCCCACCGCCTTCATCGTGGTAGTGACGTTCACCTCGCCCACGGCGGCAGCTGTGTAAGAACAGTTGTGGCGGGCAGCCACATCGCTCAGCGCGCGTGATGAACTGAGGTTGCTCACCGTGGCACCGGGAGTGCGGGAGAGCACATAGTCGGCTACGCTCACCAGCGTATATTCCTCTCCAAACATTTTACCATCTTCGCAGATAAATGCGAGTCGGTCAACATCGGGGTCCACCACGATGCCCAGGTCATATTGTCCTCCCTTCATCTCTTCCATGATCTGTCCGAGATGTTTCTCCAAGGGTTCGGGGTTATGGGCAAATCGTCCGTTGGGTTCTTCGTTGAGCAGTTGGAACTCTACACCCAACGCCTTGAAGAGTGGGGGAAGGGCGATAGCTCCTACGCTGTTGATGGTATCTACACACACACGGAAACCGGCATGTCTCACTTTCTCTGCATCGACAGCAGGCAGCGAGAGCACCTTCTCTACGTGTCTGTCGGTGAAAGAGTCATCGTGGATGAGGCTTCCGAGATGTTCTACATCTGCGTAGTCAAACTCCTCCCGTCCGGCAATCTCCAACAGTTCGGCACCATCGGCAGCAGAGAAGAACTCACCCTGTGCATTGAGCAGTTTGAGCGCGTTCCACTGACAAGGGTTATGACTGGCAGTGATGATGATACCACCGTCGGCGCCAGCCATGGTGACCGCCAGTTCTGTGGTTGGCGTAGTAGCCAGGCCGATGTCAATCACGTCGAAGCCCATACCCATGAGCGTACCGCAGACGACATGGCTCACCATCTCACCAGAGAGACGAGCGTCACGACCTACGACAATCTTCCTGCTCCCATTGGGAGTATTGCGGCGGATGAGCGTAGCATAGGCGGTAGTAAACTTCACGATATCCAAGGGGTTGAGCGTATCGCCAGGGGCACCGCCTATGGTGCCTCTGATGCCTGATATAGATTTGATGAGTGTCATGTGATGATAGGTTATTTTTCTCTTTGATAAGTAATGTCGTAGTAACAGGGATAAACGCTCGATGAGGCATAGGAATGCCCCTGACTATGGGGCACGATGATTCTCACACGAGCTATCTCATCGTCGGCTGTCGATTGGCGACCGAGGTAGATAAACTGCAGGGGCACGAGCCATCCTGCGGGCACCGAAGCACCATAGCTGCTGTACATCACGCCGGAGGTGAATGAGGCGGTGTAGGTAGCACCCGTGCGTGTCACCGTCATCTTGTCGTATTGACGAGGTGCATAGATGTTGGCGGTCTGTTCGGTCTTGTTGAGGATGTTATACTCTGTGTAGCGGCAGAGCAGGTTCACCTGTTTTTTCTCCTCCAACATTGTGCCACAGCCCTTGCGTACAATCTGAAGATAGACTCCGCTTCTCTCGATATACACATATTCATTGGTAGCAGTATCGGTCATCTGTTGATGAGCATTGAAAACACTCTCATTGATGACACGAATATGATTGGATTTGATAAAGTCATTGATGGCATCACGCTCTTTCTCTTTCTTGTCACCGTAGGTCTCGGTGTCATCGCAAGCGGTGAAGAGTGTGAGTAACAATAGAAGAAGTGTTGTTGTTTTTTTCATATCTGTGGATTATTGTTTGAGTTGTCGGGTTGAAATTCCATGATTGCCTTTGTTGCGATGTCTATCGCCTCTTCGAGTGTGCAGTGCAGTTCGCCACCCGAGGCATTGAGATGTCCTCCGCCGTTGAAATAACGTGCAGCCATGATGTTACATGGGAAGTTGTCCACCGACCTTAGACTCACCCTCACGTTTCTCTCCTTCTCAGTGTCTTCGCGCAGAGAGATAGACAGTCGGGTACCCTTCATCTGCAGGGGGAGGTTGACGAGTCCTTCGGCATCGCCTTTCACAAAATGGAAACGTTGCTGGTCGGCGCGCGACAAGGCAAAGAGTGCTGCGTGTTGCTCCTCAAAGGTCATCAGTTTCTTATAGAGCACATAGCCCATGAGACGCAGACGGTTCTCGCTGAAGCAGTGGAAGACATTACGGTAGATGCGGTCCTTGTCGATACCTTTAGTGAGCAGTTGACTGATGATGAAGAACACATCAGACGAGTTGCTGTTGTAGGTGAATCCACCAGTGTCGGTCATCATGCCACAATAGATGGGGGCAGCAAAATGAGTGCCGAGTGCAGCGAAATCCCCCAGTTCCCATACCACACGGAACACCAGTTCACAGGTAGAGCATGCCTCAGGATGTGAACAGAGAAACTCCACATTGTCGATAGGGTCGAGATGGTGGTCGATGATTGCCTTTTTTGCACGGGAGTGCATGACAGCCTCTGCCATCTCAGCCAGTCGGTCAGGCTGATTGAGGTCGAGCATAAAGATGATGTCAGCTTCATCTATCAGTTGGTTAGCGAAGTCAGTCTTTTTGTCATAGCGGACGATTTTCTCTGAGTTAGGCAACCACTTGAGAAAATCAGGGTGCATATTGGGGATGATGACCACAGCCTCCTTTCCCTTGCTTCTCAGGTAGTTGGTCCAGCCAAGGCATGAGCCGATGGCATCGCCGTCGGGATGGGTATGGCAGCAGACGACGATATGATGAGCATCGTCGATGAGCGTTTTCAGCTGCTCCAGGTCGTTGGGAGATAGGATGGGCTCCATGGTGTGTTATCTTGTTTTGCTAAATTTCAGTGTTGTGCTATGTCCCTCGCTGTCGGTAGCATGTGCGATGTAGCATCCCGGCGACAGTCGGCTCACGTCGATACTCTGCTGTCCGTTGACAGACGAAGGAGAGGCTACGAGTACTATCTGTCCTGCCAGGTTGGTGATGCTCACCAAGGCAGTAGCAGCCTCCTGTCCTATCACGATAAGACGCTGACCCACAGCCTGCAGTCGGAGTGACCACGACGCAAATGATGTGTTGCGTACGGATGTGGGGCGTTCGTTGGTGAACGCTGTGAGGTAGCTGTTGATTCTGTTAGGTCCACCGATGGTAGGCAACGATGTGACATAGGTAGTGTTCTCTCCGTCGGGATAGCGTATCACGGAGTTGTAGCCATCGTGGACAGGATAACTGAGATAGTCGCTCCACGACTCATCGGCAGCGGTGAGCAGGAGTTCACCCGTGTCGTCCACCTTAAAGGAGGCATGCAGTTCGCTGATAGGTGCTTTCTTGTCCAACCATATCAGCAGATGACCATGGGCACCGATGAGCGTAGTCGCCACCGACTCACCCTTGGTGATGCGATATTTGAGTGGCATACTGATATCATCAGAGAGATACATTCCCTCGATGTCGATGGGCTTGTTGGTAGTGTTGTAGAGCTCCACCCACGAACCCTTCTTGAAGTAGTCGTTGACGAACACATCGTTGACGGCGCTCACCTCGTTGATACGCACGGGCGTTATCTCCTTGGCCTCGCGCTCTGCGTCGGTAAGTGCGGTAAACTTCGCCTCAAGGGTAAAGTTGCCCGAAGGCATTGTTGTCTCTTCGTTCTTTGAGAAATAGGTGTTATCCTTCTTGTTTCTCCACCCCACGAAACGGTAGCCGGCAGGTGCCACAGCCTTCAGTTTGACAGGTGCGAAGAGTTGTCCGTCGAAAGAAGGAGCAACGTCACCCTTGCTGTGTGGCAGAGCAACCTCGTTGATAAAGATCTGTGCGCCGGGGGCGTTACTGCTGATGATGGCGTTCTGTGGTGAGGTGCTTTTCAACTGCATAGGTGAGTAAGACTGCAGTGCCCCCATCATCTTCTCCATGCGGCCGGTGAAGCTGTTCTTCATCTGCTCTGCTGTTGAGGTGGGCGACTTCCCTTCGAGGGCCATCATCGGAGTGACGTTCTCGGTGAGGGAGTCGATGATAGCCTTGGCACGGTCTTCTTCAAACACGCTACCTCCCATGATGCAGAAGGTGTCGATGAAGCGGCGTCGGAACTCATCGTTGGCCAGCAGGTTCTTAAAGAGTGTGACAAACTTAATCTCCTTGGTAAAGCGTGTCTGCAGGTCATAGAGGTAATCAAAGGTATAGGTCTGTTTCTCCTCGAAGGTGTTAAACGTACTCGTGGTTGCGCTGAAAGCGTGGTCAATATCGAAGGAGACAAACCTAAAGCGTCCTCCGTCGCGGTGACGAAAACCCTTGATGTTGTTCTGTGGCCAGTCTGTAGAACCGAGATAGAACTCAGCAGCCACGTAGTTGATATACTCATCGATGTCGAGCAGTTGTTTTATCTCCTCATAGGTTGCAGCATTGGCGGCACCCTCGCTGAGTTTACAGAGATTGAGGAAGGCCTCGTCGGTGCCACATTTCTGTACATAGCCCGAGTCGGGACTCATCTCAAACTGGTCTATCTCATCATCGTCCCAACCATAGTTAGCATACACATAGTGCTTGTTGTTGGGCTCTCTCATGTTGAGCACACCGATATATTTTCCATTGATAAACTCATGGATGGGCTGATATGACTGCAGGTCGATATCGATACCCGAGGTCTGGATGATGGTTTGCAGTGCAGCATCCTTGATACGGCAGTTATTGTCATTGCCTCCGTTGCGTATCTGCAGGGTGCGGTTGCGGATATACGGTTTGGCACTGAAGAAGGGGTGGTCGAGGTTCTTGTTGCCTCCCAGTTCCTTGTCGCCCTTGAGCTTGAATGAGTGCGGTTCCCATGCACGGCTCCATCCACCAGCCATCTCAAGGTTGACATCCTGGCAGAGTGCCATCTCACCCTCGCTGGTGATGAAGGAGAAGTTGACGGGGCGTTCCCAGTCCATGTTCCAGTTGCAAGGTGTGCTCTGTCCGTTGCCAGCTCGTCCATTGACACCCCTCACCATCACACCTATCTGCTCGTCATAGAGGAAGCTCTCGTCTGCCACTACCGAGATGATAGGCAACTGATAGTCTTTGTCTTTTAGGATAAATGAGCGTGTGGTCACCGCACTTGGCAACCATCCCTCTTTGAACAGACGTAGGCGGAGCGAGGTGTTCTTCTTAAATGAGAACACGCCAGTATTACTTGTCTCACCATTGGTGAGTGTAGGTAGCGAACCATCTGTTGTATAGCGCAGCAAGGCACCGTCGGGGATGCTTACGGTAGTGGTGAGACTACCTGTGAACAGTTGAGATGGAGTGTCGATGACAGGAGCACCCAACTGCTGTGCAGCAAACGTCGAGGCATTGTTTGTGGTGCCTGGTGTCGCCTGTGCCGTGAGGTTCCACTCTCCCGACCCATCGGTAGTACGCGCATAAGCGATACGCTCCATGGCAGCGGGGTAGGTGAGTTCGGCTACGATGTTACCCGCTTCATCGCTGAAGGCGAGGTAGCCACCATCAACATCAAGTTTCAGAGGGAGGTGCTCGTTGTGTAGCGTCTCGCTCTCAAACCATAGCACGTTGAATCCCTTGGCGGGCAGGATGCCATGACACGAACGCAACTGATATTTCTTCATGTTCATAGCATCATCGGACACATAGAGTCCACTGAGCGATACTGCCTGTGTTGAGGGGTTGTAGAGCTCTATCCACCCGTCGAAATTGAACGCCCTGCTGATATACTCATCCACGTTAGCCGCCATCATCTCGTTGATAACCAATGACGAAGCTGTTGCAGTACGGTTGCTTATGCTGATGGTGACCGAAGCACTACGTCCGGTACCGTCGGTAGAAGTGGCAGTAATGGTGGTACTACCTTCGCTGAGGGCCGTCACCAGTCCGCTGTCATCGACCGTAGCCACCGAGGTGTTGTTGCTTTTCCATTTCACCTCTTTGAAGGTAGCTGCCGACGGGCTGACGGTGGCAGTGAGCCGATGCTGTTCTCCCTTGATGAGGTTTACTGTCGATGGCCCGTCGATGCTGACGGAAGTGACAGAGATGAGCTGACACCAGTATTCGAGTTTGAAATTATCGAAGATACACCAGTTGCTGTAGATATATCCCTGGTTGGCAATGCCGATTCTGAGATCGCCGCCATCGTGGTTCAGCTCCATGGTGTTCTGATAAGCTCCTTCCTCAAATGCTTTGTTAGCGCTCTCCATGCCGTTGGGGTAGAATTGCTGCCAGTTGGGAGTCCATGAGTTGCCGGGGTTACTGGTGAAGGCAAACGAATATACGCTTACCAACGGTTGTTTCGTGTCGCCAGCATAGAGCATAGCAGTGATATCTTCACTGCCCGATTGGTAGTCGCGGAAGGCAGCTGAATTGTCTTGCGTGCGGTAGTACCCCTGCACCGACAGACGGTATTTGCCTGCCGAGAGGCCGGTGAGTGTCTGATAAGCATCGAAGGTGCCGTTCCAAAACTCCCAACAACCATAGTTGACAGCCTTTGAACCTGCATTGGCAGTATAGGTCCATCCTGTGTTGCTATTACCGTCAAATGAGGGATTGGTGATGTATCTGTCGGTGACATCCAACCATACATACTCAGCCTTTAAGCACAGAGGCAGCAGAAGGGAGAGGAGAAGAATTTTAGTTTTCATAGGCGGATATTTTATTTATTGATGATTTCTTTTGCGCGTTCGAGAGCGAGGTTGATATGGCTACAGATATTCTCCTTGCCCACCAGTTCGTTGAATCCAGACTTCTGCAGCACACTCTGCACCTTGTCGTTGACACCGGAGAGGATGATATGAATGCCCTCCTTGCTGCTCATCTCGCAGAGGTTGGTGAGGTTGTGAATACCAGTAGAATCGACAAACGGCACCTTTCTCATGCGTATGATACGCACCTTTGGTCTGTCGCCAAAGGATGCCATAATCTCCTCAAACCTGTTGCCAGCGCCAAAGAAGTAAGGTCCGTTAATCTCATACACCTCCACACCTTCGGGGATGGTGAGATGCTCCAGGTTACCAGCTTTGATGTCGAGCTCCTCGTTGGGGTCTATCTCATCGCTGATTACCTTCACGTCTGTTGTCTCACTCATCCGTCGCATAAAGAGCAGACAGGCGATAATCAGCCCCACCTCGATAGCTATGGTGAGGTCGAAGATGATGGTGAGGAAGAAGGTGATGAGCAGTACGGTGACATCGCTCTTGGGGTTTTTCATCAGCGCCTTAAACGAGCGCCATCCGCTCATGCCATAGCTCACCACTACCAGCACACCAGCGAGACATGCCATGGGGATATACTGGGCCAGAGGCATGAGGAAGAGGAAGATGAGCAGAAGGACGATGGCGTGCACGATACCTGCGATAGGTGAGCGTCCGCCGTTGTTGATGTTTGTCATGGTACGTGCGATGGCACCTGTTGCAGGGATTCCTCCGAAGAGAGGTGCCGCCATGTTGGCGATACCCTGTGCCACCAGTTCGGTATTGGAGTCGTGGTGGTCGCCTGTCACACCGTCGGCCACGGTAGCCGAGAGCAGACTCTCTATGGCACCGAGAATAGCGATGGTGAGCGCAGGAGAGACGAGACTCTTGATGGTCTCCCATGTCATTGGAGGCACGTGAGCCTCTGGCAGTTCACCGCTGATAGAGAATCGGTCGCCGATCGTCTCCACGCCGATGCCCCCATAGTGTTTGAGCAGCAACGCCCCTATGGTCATTACGATGATGGCGATGAGCGAACCGGGAATCTTCTTGCTGAACCGAGGTGTGAGGGCGATGATAACGATGCTCAGCACACCCACGAGCGAGGTCCACAGGTCAGCCGTAGAGGCATGCTCTATATACACCGCCCATTTCTCTATGAAGTCAGCCGGCACCTTAGCTATCTCCAGTCCGAAGAGATCTTTCATCTGTGTGGTGAAGATAGTGACAGCGATACCGCTGGTAAATCCCACGACGATAGGATAGGGGATAAACTTGATGATGGTGCCGAGGTGCAGCGCACCGAAGAGGATGAGGAAGGCGCCTGCCATGAGCGTGGCGACAGCCAGTCCTTCCATGCCATACTGCTGGATGATGCCATAGACGATGACGATGAAGGCACCTGTGGGACCACCAATCTGAACCTTGCTTCCGCCGAGGACAGAGACAATGAGTCCGGCTACGATGGCTGTGATGATACCCTTTTCTGGTGTTACTCCCGAGGCAATACCAAAGGCGATAGCCAAGGGGAGGGCTACGATACCCACGATGATACCCGCCATGATATCGGCGGTCAATGTCTTCCTGTCATAATGTTTCAAGGTGTCCAACAGTTTGGGATGCAGAGTAAATGTCTTCATTTGTCTTTATGTATGATACCCTTCCTTTATATAAATAAGAAAGAACAGTTGTTACTTTATGTCTGAAGGTGCAAAATTACACTTATTTCTTCAAACTAGCAAAGTTTTACTCGCTTAATAGATATTTTTGCACTATCTTTGCAGTCGTGATACGACCAGGAAGGTATGAAGAATAAAGAGATAGACATCAGTGATTTGCAATCCCTCTATGCGCAGTTGCCCCAGGTAGGTGCACTGAGCAAGGCGGTGCTCGACGACAGTGTGACGACGGTGAGTGTTGACGGCCTCACAGCCTCGGCTCCTGCCATGCTCCTGGCAGCGCTGTCGATGAGGATGGAAGGGATGGCCCTTGTGGTGATGAACGATGCCGATGAGGCAGGCTATTGCTATCAGGACCTCCATCAGATGCTGGGCGACGAAGGTGCCCTCTTCTTTCCCTCTTCCTACCGAAGAGCAGTGAAATATGCCCATCGTGAGGCTGCCAACGAGGTGATGCGCACCGAGGCACTCGCTGCCATGGAACGGCGTCAGGGCACCCTCGTGGTAGTCACCTATCCCGAGGCTTTGGCAGAGAAGGTGGTGAGCAAGAAGATACTCAACGAGCGAACCGTGAGACTTGCTGTCGATGACGAATGTCAGCCCTCGGTGTTGTTGAGCCAGCTCAAAGCATGGGGTATGAAAGAGGTGGATTATGTCTATGAGCCGGGACAGGTGGCACTCAGAGGAAGTCTGATTGATGTCTATCCATACAACAGTGAATATCCGTTGCGTATCGACTTCTTTGGTCATACCATCGATACCATCAGAACCTTCGAGGTGGATACACAGCTATCTAAAGAGAAGAAACAAGAGGTGGAGATTGTACCACAGCTTCTCGACGACAGTGGAGAGAAACAGTCGCTCCTGCAGTTTCTTGCCGAACGTCCCCAGCCCGTGCTCCTTGTTGCCAAAGACTGGCCACTGGTGTGCGATATGGTGGAGCAAACCTTTCTGCAAGGTTTCTCACAGCAGGCAAGGGCAGAGCAGGAGGCTGAGAAAACAGAGATGGAAGAGCACGATGCACGCATGACACTCAACAAGGAGAGTCTGCTTGTCAGCGGAGCACAGATAGCACGCGAGGGACTCGGATTCAAACAACTGTGGCTCAACCCCCGGCAGGGACGCAAGGCACAGGTGATGGTGAGTATGCACACCCATGCCCAGCCCCTCTTTCACAAGAATTTTGAACTGCTCCTGCAGACCCTCACCGACTATCAGCTTAGGGGATACCGCAACTATATCCTGGCGGACAGTGCCAAGCAGAATGAGCGCATCGCCGAGATTATCGGCAGTATGGAAGGCGAGGGCGAAGCTCCTGTGAAGCTCTTCACACCCGTGAAGAAAACCCTCCATGAGGGCTTTGTTGACGATGACCTCAAGCTATGTCTCTTCAGCGACCACCAGATCTTCGACCGCTATCATAAATACCAGTTGCGCGCTACCGAAGCCCGTGGAGGTAAGGTGGCTCTCACACTCAAGGAAATCAAACAGTTTGAGCCGGGCGACTATGTGGTGCATATTGACCATGGCATTGGACGTTTCTGCGGATTGGTGAGAATGCCTATAGAGGGAGGATATCAGGAGATGATCAAACTGCAGTATCAGAATGGTGATGCCGTCTATGTCTCCATCCACTCTTTATATAAGATAGCCAAATACAAAGCTCAGGACAACGGCAATCCGCCACGCCTCAGTCAGCTCGGCACAGGTCAGTGGGAACGCATCAAGGAGCGCACCAAGAAGAAGATGAAGGACATGGCGCGCGACCTTATCAAACTCTATGCTACGCGCCGACATGAGCGAGGATTCGCCTTCAGTCACGACTCTTTCATGCAGCATGAACTGGAGGCAGGTTTCGCCTATGAGGACACCCCCGACCAGATGAAGGCTACGGCTGACGTGAAGGCTGATATGGAGAAACCCCGCCCCATGGACCGTTTGGTGTGCGGTGATGTGGGCTTTGGCAAGACAGAGGTGGCGGTGAGAGCTGCCTTCAAGGCAGCCGCCGACTCGAAACAGGTGGCTGTGATGGTGCCCACCACGGTGCTCGCATGGCAACACTATCAAACCTTTGCCAAACGTCTGAAGGACTTCCCGGTGAGGGTGGATTACCTCTCTCGTGCACGTACCCCGAAACAATCGAAACAGGTGATTGACGACTTGGCACAGGGGAAGGTCGATATCATTATCGGTACCCACAAACTCATCAGCAAGACGGTGAAGTTCAAGGATCTCGGACTCCTTATCATCGACGAGGAACAGAAATTTGGCGTAGCTACCAAGGAACGGCTCCGACAGATGAAGACAGCCGTAGATACCCTCACGATGAGTGCCACCCCCATACCACGCACCTTGCAGTTCTCCCTCGTAGGTGCAAGAGACATGAGCATCATCCAGACACCGCCCCCCAACCGTCATCCCATACAGACAGAGATCTACACCTTCGCCCCCGACGTCATCGCCGATGCCATACAGTTTGAGATGAGTCGCAACGGGCAGGTATATTTCGTCAACAACCGCATCAGCGATCTTCAGCGTCTTGCCGAGATGATTGCCAAGCATGTGCCCGATGCCAGGGTAGCCATCGGTCATGGACAGATGAAGAGCGATGAGCTGGAGCAGATTATCCTCGGTTTCGCCAATCACGACTACGATGTGCTACTCTCCACCACTATCGTGGAGAATGGTATTGATATCCCCAATGCTAACACCATCATCATCAATGGTGCCCACCACTTCGGACTGAGCGACCTGCATCAGATGCGAGGACGTGTGGGCCGTGGCAATCGAAAGGCCTTCTGTTACCTCATTGCACCACCGCTGAGTGTGCTCCCGCAGGAGGCAAGACGGAGGTTGGAGGCGCTCGAGAACTTCTCCGACCTTGGCAGTGGCATCAATATCGCTATGCAAGACCTCGACATCCGAGGTGCCGGCAACCTGTTGGGCGCAGAGCAGAGCGGATTTATCGCCGATCTGGGTTACGAGACCTATCAGAAGATTCTCAACGAGGCTGTCGTGGAACTCAAGAACGAAGAGTTTGCTGAGGTCTATGCCGAGGAGATGAAGGAACATCTGAAGGCAGGAGAGTTTGTCAGCGACTGCGTGCTGGAGAGCGATATTGAGATGTGTTTCCCCGACAGTTTCGTGCCAGGCGATAGCGAGAGGATGTTGCTCTACAGAGAGCTTGATAACCTCAGTGAAGATGATGAGGTGGAGCGATTCAGACATCGACTGAAGGATAGGTTCGGCGACATCCCCGCTGTGGCCGAGGAACTCATGAGAGTGGTGACACTGAGGAGGATAGGTAAGCGCATAGGATGCGAGAAGATTATGCTCAAGAAGGGAAAGATGACCCTCTGTCTCGTGAAGGACAACGAGAGTCCTTATTACAAGAGCGAGGCCTTCGACAGCGTGATAGACTATGCCACTGCTCATCCCAGGGGCTGTAGCCTCAGAGAGATGCACGGCAGGCGCTCTATGCTCATTGATAATGTCCCCACCGTGGAGCAGGGCATCGAGGTGCTGAAGCTCATCGATGTCAACCATCCAGAGGTCTGTGAAGAGAAGAATGTTGAACCTAAATAGAATACCCACAATGAAAAAACTCGTTTGCTTATTTTTTGTATCCTTCGTGGCGGTGAGTGCCATGGCTATCAGTCAGACCTTCCAGCTCCATCAGCCTGACTATGAGAAAAGTCCTTATACGGGTGTGACAAGACACCACTGGATAGAAGCTGCTACGTGGATGCTTGAGGGAGCCTTCAACTATATCAACACCCTCGACGACCCCATGTATTTCCCTAAGCAGTTGGAAAAGACTTACCCCAGAAACGACTACGACACCAAGGTAGCTAAGCTCGAAGGACTGGCGCGCACCCTTTTTGTTGCCGCTCCTCTATTAAGGGAGAACCCCGACCTCACCCTTCATGGCATCAAGGTGGCCGACTACTATCGTCATCAGCTCATGGCTATCTCCAACCCCAAGAGCAAGAACTATATCCCCCATCAGAAGGGAGGGCCCAGTCAGACAACCCTCGAACTGAGTGCCATCGCCTTCTCCATGAGGGTGGCTGAGGAGGTGGTGTGGAGACCATTGCCCCAGGAGGAGAAAGACCGCCTGGCTGCCACCATCAAGAGTTATGGAGAGGGACCGACCATCGATTCCAACTGGATGTTCTTCAATGTCTTCTCCCTTAGTTTCCTCAAGTCACAAGGCTATGAGGTAGATGAGAAGAAGATGGTCAACTGGTTGGAGAAACTCCTCGACAGATACCGTGGCGAGGGGTGGTATAACGATGCGCCTGCCTACGATTATTATAGCATGTGGGCATATCAGAGCTATGGTCCCCTCTGGGCTAAACTCTTTGCTCAGCAGATGAGACCCAATAAGAAATGGGGGTTTGCCGACGATATCTATCAGCGGCTTGCCGAACGCTTTGTCAACAACTCGCGCGACCTGCTTTATAGCTATCCTTATATGTTTGCACGCGACGGAAAGATGAACATGTGGGGGCGCAGCGTCTGTTACCGCTTTGCCTCTGTCACACCGCTGCCGCTCTTAGAGTGGGCCGGGATAGAAGGAGTCAACTATGGATGGCTCAGAAGGATTGCCTCTGCCACGCTCCTGCAGTTTGTGCAGCACCCCGATTTCCTTGAGAATGGCGTGCCCACGATGGGATTCTACGGACCCTTCGCTCCCTGTGTGCAGATCTACAGCTGTCGAGGGAGTGTCTATTGGATGGGCAAGGCGTTTCTCTCCCTCCTGCTGCCTGAGTCGTCGCACTACTGGAGCTCTACGGAGAACGAAGGTCCATGGAAGGACGAGATGAAGCAGGGGAAGGTGTATAACAGGTTCCATCCCTCCACCGGACTTCTCGTTACCAACTATCCTAACAGCGGATGCTCTGAGATGCGCTCATGGTGTCATGAGACAGTGGCTGGCGACTGGCAGAAGTTCCGCTCTTCCGAAAACTATAATAAGTTGGCTTATAACACCGCCTTCCCCTGGATGGCTGACGGACAGAGAGGTGAGGTGTCAATGAATTATGCCACGCTCAATGACAAGGGACAGTGGGAGGTCCTCCGCCTCTATGATATCAAGAACTTCGACAATGAGGTGTATCACCGCGAGGCAGTACTCGAAACCAACAAGAACATCAGCTATGAGTTGAACGATATCACCCTGCCCGATGGTATCTTGCGTGTCGATAGGGTGACGCTCGACAGGGAGACAGAGGTGAGTCTTGGTCACTATGCTCTCGCTCAGCGATGTGATGAGCATGGTCGTCAGCTCGATTTCACCACCCGACGCCTCGCCATCAATAGACAGCGCGACTCTGCTGTGGTGTGTAGCAATGGCGAGTATGAGCTCTCCATGATTCCCCTCCTTGGATGGAGCGCCCCTGTAGATATCGTCAAGACAGAAGGTCTTCATCCCGTGAGTCATCAGTGTGTGGTACCCATGCTCCGACAGAAGATGAGCAGCGGAAAGCATCTCCTCATCACCCTCCAACTCTTCTCTAAGAGTGAGGCAGGGGCGGGCCTCTCTGTCAAGCAGCTCAGCGCTGTGAAACGCATAAAGGTAAGTAAGGACCAATGTTCCGTCACTGTTACCCTGGCCGATGGGACCACAAAGACCATTGTCTTTAGCTGATGGGCATGGCAGTAGCACTCTTGTTCTATGCTTTGGCGTTGGTTCTCCTTAGTAGGATGACAGCGCCAAAGCAAGACAACACCGCTTTCTTCCGTGCAGGACGACGCTCGCCATGGATGATGGTGGCATATGGTATGATAGGGGCATCGGTGAGTGGTGTGTCGGTGGTGTCGGTGCCTGGGATGGTGATGACACAGCAGATGACCTATCTGCAGATGTGTCTCGGTTTCATCCTCGGCTATTTAGTCATTGCCTTCGTCCTGTTACCGCTCTACTATCGGCTCAATCTCACCACTATCTATGCCTACCTCGAACTGCGTTTAGGGCGCCGCAGTAGGCTCACGGGCGCCTCCTTCTTCCTCCTTTCCAAGATGACTGGTGCTGCTGTTAAGTTCTATGTCGTCTGTTTCCTCCTCCACGAACTCATCCTCGAGCAGTGGGGCTGTCCCTTTGCCCTCACGGCAGTCATGCTCATCACCTTTATCTATCTCTACACCCAGCGAGGCGGCATCAAGACCTTGGTGTGGACCGATGTGTTGCAGACCACCTGTATGCTCCTTGCTATCATCGTCATCTTTGTGCAGGCGATGCACGCCCTCCATCTGTCATGGGAACAGCTCATCCCCTGCATAGAGCAGAGCGGTATGTCACGCATCTTCATCACCGATGATGTCTCCTCACCGCATTACTTCTGGAAACAGCTGCTCAGCGGAATGTTCGTCGTCATCGTCATGACAGGTCTCGATCAGGATATGATGCAGAAGAACCTCACGTGTAAGAACCTCCGTGCGGCGCAGAAAGATATGTGTGTCTATGGCTTGGCCTTTGTGCCCTTCAATCTCTTGTTGCTAACCCTCGGCCTGCTACTTGTCATGCTTGCACAGCAACAGGGGCTCCCACTGCCTGGCAAAGGTGATGAACTCCTTCCTATGTTCGCTGCTACAGGGCGTCTGGGCTATATGGTGGTCGTTCTCTTCACCCTGGGCGTTGTAGCCGCCTCCTTCAGCAGTGCCGACTCGGCACTGACAGCTCTCACCACAAGCTGTTGTGTTGATATCTATCGTAGGGAGAACGATGTGACGTTGCGTCGCAGGGTCCATCTCCTCTGCTGTCTTTTCTTCCTCGGCTTTATCCTGCTTTTCAGGGCTGTAGATACATCGAGTGTCATCGATGCCGTCTATGTGCTCTGTGGTTATACCTACGGACCGCTCCTTGGGCTCTTCGCCTTCTCCCTGTTCACCCCATGGGGTGTGACAGACCGTTATGTACCGGCAGTAGCCATCGTCTCGCCCATTCTCTCCTTCGGCATTGACAAGGTAGCTATCCTCTTTGCTGACTATCACATGGGCTACGAACTCCTCATACTCAACGGAACACTCACCTTCTTTGGTCTCCTTCTCCTAAAGAAATAGGCAATGCCAATATCTTAGTTACAAGCCAATAGTCAAACATATCACCGTGTTAGCACTCTTTCTTTATTCTCATCAATAGGGTAGGCAGATACGTTGATGCACACGTAAAAGAGATGGAGGGTGGGGTGATACTGTTGCCGATACCTTATCGCTACTTATTCTCGAGTTGTTGGTATATATACATATATGTAATATGTGGTCGATGACCTATGGGGGAGGAACGTTGCGATGAAAAAAAATATGGTTTGTGCTGTTTTGTTGCAAAAATACCTATCTTTGCACTTACTTTAGTAGATACTAACAATGAGTTGTATATTTTTTATGAAAGAAAGGACATTATGGATATAAAAGAAAAAAAGCCCCGTTTCACAACGCGGCTTTTCAATGATACTTTTAAACAAATTAATCAACCATAAACCTTAACCATTAAAATCTATAATGATGTGTAATTTCTTAATGACATTGCAAAGGTAAGAAGAAAATTTCAATATAAGGTAGATGTTTTATTAAAAGATGTTTAGAATGCGTGATTTTGGCAATTTTTGAACTAAAATCTCAGTTTTTCTACCTTTTTTGACTATTTCCATCAAATATCAGGGTGAAAAATATACCAGTTTGAGAGATTTTATGTATCTTCGCTGAGCGAAAACACAAAAAAAATCGCCTAAAAAATAACCGAAATTAGAAGAAAATGGGTTTGACCTTGATAATCATCATACTAGTTTCGTCGCTCAGTCTGCTTTTTTATGGCTCCCGATGGCTGTACCGACGTAGCGTCAACATGAAAAACAAACTGGAGATGGGCAGATTATTTACTAATATCACCCACGAGGTGCTCACTCCACTTACCATTCTCTCCTCCTCGATAGAGATGATGAGGGAGCAGAGTCCGCAGAATTCATCTTATTATGATATGATGGAGCTCAACATCATGCGAATCACCCGACTTCTCCAGCAGATTCTCGAAGCCAACAAGTCGCAGTCGGGCGACCTGAAGCTCCTCGTCTCCAACGGAAATGTGATGGATTATATCCGCAAGACTTCCATCTGCGTGAAACCACTGATGATAAAGCGCAATCAGCAATTCTCCATCACATGTCAGCCGCAGAGTATGTTAGGATGGATAGACCCCGATAAGCTTGACAAAATGATCTATAACCTGCTCTCTAATGCGTCAAAGTATACTGAAGAAGGTGGTAAGATAGTCTTGGAGGTGAAGACCAACAGTACCTACGACCATATTATTATTAAGGTGAAGGATAATGGAAGTGGTATCCCTAAAGCCAGGCAGAAGCATCTCTTTGAGCGTTTTTATGATGGCGACTATCGTCAGCATCAGACCTTTGGTACCGGCTTGGGACTCGCCCTCACGCGCGACCTGGTGTTGCTGCATAACGGACAGATATCTTTTGAGAGCGAAGAGGGCAAAGGCACCACATTTACCATCGTGCTGCCCATCAATAAGGAGAGTTTCGCTCCCTCACAGATAGATGAGGAGCACACCATACAGGTGAAGATGCCTGAAAGAAACATCATCGACTATCAGCAGATGATTGAGAATGATCAGTTGATGGAGACGGTGATTAGCGAAGAGGATGGACAGATAGAGGAAGAGCAGAACGAAGAGGCACACAAACTCCTCGTCGTGGAGGACAGTACTGAACTCTTGCTGCTCATGAAACAGTTGCTGCAGCGACAGTATAAGGTGGTGACTGCCATGAACGGATGTGAGGCAATAGAGCAGGTGAAGAGTCATGACCTCGACCTTATCATCTCCGACGTGATGATGCCAGAGATGGATGGATATAAGTTTACTGAATGGCTGAAGAGTTCGCCCGATTACCAGCATCTGCCCATCATCCTCCTCACTGCCAAGACGCAGGACGCTGACCATGAGAAGGCACTCCGTATAGGTGCCGACGACTATGTGAAGAAACCATTTAAGATGGGTGATTTGCGCCTACGCATCAATAATATCATAGGTAACCGTCAGCGCATACAGAGGGAGTTTAGTAATCAGACCATCGAGGAGACCGTGAATCATGCCGGTGCCGAAAATAATGCAGAGCATAAGTTTCTTCAGAAGGCCATCGACTGTATGCGTCAGCATATCGATGATGCCGACTACGACAGAGAGGCGTTTGCTGAAGAGATGGGGATGAGCAGTTCGTCGCTCTATAACAAGCTCCGTTCTATTACTGGAATGAGTGTGGGAGGATTTATTCGTGATATGAGGATGAAGGAGGTGCGTCGTATCATCGATGACGAGGAAGATCTGCGTGTGAGTGATCTTGCCTACCGGGTGGGATTCAAAGACCCCAAGTATTTTGCTACCATCTTTAAGAAAACCTTCGGTATGCAACCCACCGAATATATTAAGAGCAGGCAGCGATAGGTGGTAGATAAACCGTCCGATATCTGGAGTGGATAGATGGCTCCAAATATCGGACGAGTCGTTATTTTACTGTTGCATAAGGAAACGTTCTGCCTCTATGGCTGCCTGGCAGCCGGAGCCAGCAGCGCTGATAGCCTGGCGATAGATGGGGTCGGCAACGTCACCAGCTACAAAGATGCCGGGAAGTTTGGTGCGTGGTGTGCCGTCGATTTTCTTGAGGTAGCCCACCTCATCGGTATCTAACCACTCCTTGAATACATCGCTATTGGGTTTGTGTCCGATAGCGAGGAAGAAGCCGTCGATGGCGATATCCACCTTCTCTTCATCGTCCTCACCCATACGTTTTACTAAGTGAGCACCCTCCACACCATTCTCGCCGAAGAGACCGATGGTGTTGTGTTCGAAGAGAATCTCGATGTTCTCGGTGTTCATCACACGCTCCTGCATCACCTTGGAAGCACGCAGGTAGTTTTTGCGTACGATGAGGTACACCTTCTTAGCCAGCGATGAGAGGTAGAGTGCATCCTCGCAGGCGGTGTCTCCTCCACCTACTACTGCCACCACCTTCTTGCGATAGAAGAAACCGTCGCAGGTAGCGCAGGCAGAAACACCCATACCATTGTATTTTCTCTCATCATCGAGACCGAGGTATTTGGCTGAGGCACCTGTGGCGATGATGACCGTGTCGGCACTGAGTGTATGGCCCTCTTCCGTGGTGACCTGATAGGGACGAGAAGAGAAATCTACCTTGACAATCTGTCCGTCTCTGATATCCGTACCGAAACGTTCTGCCTGTTCACGCAACTCCATCATCATCTGGTTGCCATCGACCCCTTGAGGGTAACCGGGGAAATTCTCTATCTCCGTAGTCTGGGTGAGCTGTCCGCCAGGTTGCAGGCCACAGTATTCGATGGGTTGCAGGTTAGCACGGGAGGCATAGATGGCAGCTGTATAGCCGGCAGGGCCACTGCCGATAATGAGGCATTTTGTATGTTCCATAGTCTTATTTGAGTAATTCTTCTATCTGTCGACTGATGTTTTCTATCGACTCAGTGGGTTCGAAACGAGCCACCACCATGCCGCGCTTGTTGGTGAGAAACTTGGTGAAGTTCCATTTGATATCATTCTTCTCTTTGTATTGAGGGTCCTCCTTGCTGAGCATCTCGTCGAGGACGGGTGTGAGCGGATGACTGTCGTCCCATCCGGCAAAACCCTTCTGTTCGCAGAGGAACTGGTAGAGAGGGTCGGCATCAGGACCATTGACCTTTATCTTCTTGAAGCGTGGAAACTCCGTTCCATAGGTGGTCTTGCAGAACTGATGAATGGTCTCATCAGGACCAGGTGCCTGCTGTCCAAACTGATTGCAGGGGAAATCGAGAATCTCAAATCCTTGTGCATGATAGGTCTCGTATAGTCGTTCAAGTGCTTCATACTGAGGGGTAAATCCACATTTTGTAGCAGTGTTGACGATGAGAAGCACCTCGTTGGAATACTCTTTCAGTGACACTTCTTTTCCTTTTCTGTCTTTGACAGAGAAATCGTAGATGGTTTTCATTTTCTTTTACTGTCGATGTTTAGTTTGATAAAACTATGGCAAAAATACGCATTTTATTGTTCTCCTACAAGAGTTTGCTGATATTTCATTTTATGTAGATTGATATAGGTCAAAAAAGTATGCAGTATTTATTCAATTTGGGCGTGTTGGAGAGCAAGATAGTGAGAATCCGTATAATTTTGCAATCAGAAAGAGTGAGAAAATTTTGAGAGAATAATAATGAAACTCACAGGAGCGTTGCTCTAAGAAAGATATATAATAGGTATTGA